>JAEZJB010000273.1 GCA_023415845.1 Chloroflexota bacterium
GCGCCGTAACGCTCCACAGCAACGTGCGCTTCCAGGGCGAGCCTGGCACGAGTGCTGCCCCCAGCGGCACGATCCACAGCACATACCAGTGTCGCTGGTTGGTGGACGCGATCAGCATGAAAGCGAAAGTAACTTCGAACATGCCTCGCGGAAGTCGGTCTGGCACTCGCCAGCAGGCCACCATCCACCCGGCGATATAGATCGATACCAGGCCATATGCCCACAGCCGGATCGTTTCATTGGTTGGCACTGGCAGCGACCACTCGGCTGCCGTGGCCTGCACGACCCAGGCAGGCGAGAGTGAGACGCGATTTCCCTGCGCCTCCGCGCTGTCGATTACTGCCTGGAGATCGAGGAACGGGTACATCGCCACCACCACGAGCACGAGCATCCATCCGAGGCTCCACAACCCAATGAATGCCCGTTCCCGCCAGGCCGGCACGCGTTTCAATATCGCCACCACTGCGAGTGGCAGCAGAATGACGGTGACATACTTGATCAGCACGGAGGCGACGAGGCACGGGATGATCCAGTGCAGTCGCCCCGTCGACCAGCACCACAGGGCAGCAATGACCGGGAGCAGCAGCACGATGTCGTTGTGGGCATTCCCGATCCCATCCCACATCACCAGTGGGTTCCACATCAGGAAGGCGGCTGCCGTGAGTCCCCACCCAGGGTGATACGCGGTCACGATCTGGTAAATGAACCAACCCATCGCCACCAGCGCCAGAATGCTGATCACCTTGAACCCAATGATGGCCAGCCCGATGTTGTCTCCACTCAGCCACGTCACCGGATACGCCAGCGTGTTCCAGAGCGGACCGTAGGGCGAAACATCATCGGCCCATTCGGCGGACGCAAAATGCATGTAGGGGTCGATGTCCCAGAACAGATCCGGTCGTACCGCGTTGGGATTCTCGCCGTAATGGGAAAAGAGCCGCGACCGAACCGCATAGATGTACACGTCGATTGCGCTCGTCGGGTACATCGCCAGGAAGCCCGCATATACCGCAGCCGTCGTGCCAACGAACAATGTGCTCGCCTGCTGCCACGTTTTCTCTCGAAGCCAAAGGAGGAGAACGAGCAGCGCCGCGATCCACAGGCCAATCCCGAACAGCCACGGCAGGAATGAGTCCCACCCATAGCCCACGAGCTTGCCCATATCCAGCAGGGCAAGGCGATTTGGCCAGAAGGGAAACGCGAGCGCACAGCCGAGCGCGAGCGCCACGAGCACGCCTGCCGCAACCCAGGCGAGCCGATCCGGGATGGTCATCGTGGGTCGCGAGGGGTCGTTCACGAACTACTCATCTTGGGAAACGGGACGTACGTATTGCTCAGATTGTAGCGGACTTGGTGCCCACGCATGCCCGATTGGCTGCGCCTCTTTGGTCGCTGGCTTTTTGGGCGGTGGAGGCACGAAACCCGGACTCATCGTTATCGCACTGTCTGGTCTGTCACCCGTTGAAACGCCGCTGTTCCCCACCCATGGAACCGCTGAATGCACAGATATGTCCAAACGGCACGACTGGTTTCGGTTCAATTTGTTGAGATCGGAATGGGTGGTTGATACTGGCTTCGCACAATGTGGACGGAATCGATACCCATGTGCAAAACAAAGTACTGATACACCCGCGCGGAGATAGTGCCAACATGACCCCTACACCCATCGTCGAACAGGTTGCCCTGCCTCCCCGGATCGAACGGCTCAATGAACTTGCCTTCAATGTCTGGTGGACCTGGAGCCGACCTGCTCGCGCAATGTTCGAACGACTCAATCCAGTGCTCTGGCGAGTCGTCGAGCAGAACCCGGTGCTCTTCCTGCACCGTCTCGAGCCTGCTCGTCTGGCCGCTGCTGCCAATGATCCGGAGTTTCTGAAGGTCTACGACGCCGCCGTCGCAGCCTATGATGAAATGCTGGCCGGCGATCCAATGCAAACCTGGCTTGGCAAGCACAAGCCAGAACTCCTCAGCAAGCCTGTCGCCTATTTCTCTGCGGAGTTTGGTATTCACCGCGCCCTCCCCATCTATTCCGGTGGATTGGGCGTGCTGGCTGGCGATCACGCCAAGGAAGCCAGCGATATGGGGATCCCGCTGGTCGGCGTGTCTCTCCTCTACCGCAAGGGATACCTGCGCCAGCGCATCGACCATGACGGCTGGCAGCACGACGTGCCGGCTCACCTCGATCCGCGCGCTGAGCCCACCACCCGCGTGCTCGATGATGATGGTCTACCGCTCTTCGTCGAGGTCGATCTTGGGGAGGCCAACACGGTCCTCAAACTGGCTGTCTGGAAAGTACAGGTCGGCCGCGTCCCCATTTACCTGCTCGACTCCGACGTCGACGGCAATCCCGAATGGACGCGCGAAATCTCCCAGCGCCTCTATGGTGGAGACACCGAGCATCGCCTCCGCCAGGAGATCGTGCTTGGTATCGGAGGCGTCCGGATGCTTCGTGCCCTGGGCATCGAACCAGCCTACTGGCACGCGAACGAGGGTCATGCCGCGCTCCACATGGTTGAGCGTGTCCGCGAGCATGTGAAGGCCGGTCTGTCGTTCGACGAAGCCATCGAAGCAGTTCGCCGCTGCACGATCTTCACCACGCATACGCCGGTTCCCGCCGGTCACGACATCTTCTCGCACGAGATGATGAGCCGCTACTTCTCGAATTACTGGCCGCAACTCGGCGCCACGCGCGAGGAGTTCCTCGCCCTGGGCGCCCACGGCGACCGTGAGGGGTTTAACTTCACCGCTCTCTCCCTCCGGCTCGCCGCTCATGTCAACGGTGTCAGCGAAAAGCACGGCGAAGTCTCCCGGGAGATGTGGTCCGATCTCTGGGGTGATATTGCTCCCGCCGACGCACCCATCATCCACATCACCAACGGTGTTCACCTCCGCACCTGGATCAAGCCGGAGATGCGCAGCCTCTACCATCGCTATATGCCGCGCCATTGGTATGCCCGTCAGGATGACCCGATGGCATGGGAGACAATCCTCAACATCCCCGATGAGGAATTCTGGACCCATCACCAGCGATCCAAGCAGCAGCTGATCGACGAGATGGATGAACGGTCCCGCCGCCGCTACGTCGATGGCCAGTTCGATGCCTGGCAGGTGCTGTCGTCCGGACCGTTCCAGAATGCAGACGTCCTGACGCTGGGTTTCGCTCGCCGGTTTGCCACCTACAAGCGCGCCACCCTGCTCTTCCGTGACATCGATCGTCTTGCCGCCATCCTCACCAATGAGGACTTCCCAGTTCAGATTGTCTTCGCCGGCAAGGCTCACCCGGCCGACGAGGGCGGCAAGAGCCTGATCCGCGAAATCTACCTCAAGGCCCGTGATCCGAAGCTCGGTGGCCGCGTCGCCTTCGTCGAAGACTACGAGATGGGCCTGGCCTCACTCCTGGTCGCCGGCGTCGATGTCTGGATGAACAATCCGCGCTTCCCGCTCGAAGCCAGCGGCACCAGCGGCATGAAGGCCGCCGTCAATGGCGTTCCAAACTGCTCCATCCTCGATGGCTGGTGGATCGAAGGCTGGGAAAAGGACAATTCGAATGGCTGGGGCATCAAGGCGTCCGACCTTGAGGGTGATGCCCAGGACGAGGCGGAAGCCAACGCCATCTACGACATGCTTGAGAATGTGATCATCCCCACATATTACAACCGCGGACCCAACGGCCTGCCTCACGATTGGATCAACATCTGCAAGGAGTCGATCCGTACCGTGGCTCCCCGGTTCAGCGCCCGCCGCATGGTCGCCGAGTACGTCGAAAAGCTCTATGCTCCAGCTGCCGGCGTCACCAAATAGCTCTGGATACGAGCCATTCGTGTGCCAAAGCGGGGAGGGTGCTTCAGCACCTTCCCCGTTTTCGTTCTGACCAGATTGCTCTCAATGTTGATTGCTACGACGTGGCGACAGACTCGCTTCCGCCAGCTATGTCAGATGCCGGAGCCTCGGTTTCCGGCACGGGCCGTGGCCGGACGAAGTTCCCCAAGACTCGTGCCGTTTCTCCGGCCGTAACCCCGATCAGCACGCAAACCACCAGCAGCACCGGCAGGTAGTAGCGGTAGAAATCGACTCCCAAACCCACGGTCACGGCTCCGACCTCGGCGGCCATCAGCAGGATCACCAGCGCCTGTGGGCTCCACAGGCCGAACTGGATCACCATTCGCAACACCAGCACCACGCCCACCGCTCCCAGCAGCAGGTCGAAACTCTGCGCACCGCTGAAATCGCGTCCCAGCAGATCACCCAACGATGTGATCGCATCCCGCGTTGACGAGTACGCGCCTTCGAGTTGCTGCCCGAACCGCAGGAAGGCGCCCAGCGGATCATCCACTCTGGCATGGGGCAGGATCCTCGCCTGGCTCGCCATTTCCGTCCGCCGGAAATCCAGCAGGTGCAAGGCGTTGACGATCGGCGATACCCACAGGTACGGATACATCGCCACGAACGTCACGCCCGCAATCACGGGTTGAGCCAGCAACAGGAGACCGAACTTCCGGTTGCTCCACGTCAGCCGCATGTGCCGGTTGGTCCACCACAACCAGATCAGCCAGACCAGGCCATAGCCCGCCAGCACGAACGAGAGCGCGAGTGGCGCCAGCTTGGTGCCACCACCGACACCAATCGCAATTCCCATCGTGATCGCCCAACCGTAATTCGGTCTGCGGGCGAACTGGTACGCCGCCACGAATGTGATGCCAAGGCACAGCGCCAGCAGTTCGTCCGACAGCGCCTGGGTGGAGAGCGTGATCTGGAGCGGATGATTGGCCAGCACCAGCCCCGCGACCAGGCCACCAATCGGATTCGTCAACTGCGTCGCGACCGCATAGATCAGCACGGCCACGAGGGCGCCCACCACGGCGTTCGTCCGCCTTCCGCCGAACAACACGTCATCGGACGGTGTTGCTCCGGCCAGCTCGTTCCAACCGGGTTCTTCTCCGCGAACCCATGTCAGGCCATAGTTGAAATCCCACACCCCCACCGAGTCCCGCGGCAAACCCTGCAGCCAGAGTCCGAGTCCCATCAGGTAGCTCCCACCCGGCGGTTGTCCCCGCGTCAGGTAGTAGTCCTGCCAGGTTGGGCCAAACGGGTCGAAGAAGTCGTCGAAGTAATACGCCCGGTTCAGCCACCGCGTCTCGTCCGGATGAAGTTCTGTGGTTTCCACGTGGCTAAAGTTGATCGCCAACGCCACCGCGAACACCACCAGCCCAAGGACGACATGCACGGCCCACCGCCACCGGCGGTTTCTCGCCTCGCTCGTGCCCGTCATCTGCGTCTCAGCTGACATGGGCAACGTCCTTCGCAGTGATTTGGCGATCCCGCCGACGAGTGGTCAGGTAGCCGCTTATCGCAAGCAATCCAGCCCGGAACAGCGGGAAGAAAACGGTCGCGAGGAGGAACACACCCAGGCCAGCCAGTGCCGACGCCCGGTTGCGGTCGAGTACGCCGAGCACTCCCACCACCATGCCCAGCGCCGCCGTGGTCAGGATGTAGAAGGTCATCGATCTCGGTGCAGGAGTCAGCGTCAGCCGCCGTTCGATCACCGCCGGAACCAACACGTACATCGCAATCGCCGCCTGCACTGCCAGCGCCGCCAGGATGTTGAGCGGTTCCTGGAACAGGCGCTGGATGTCGCTCAGGGCGGCGGGTGACGGTGGGCTGTACTCCGCGAAGTTGATCGCTTTCCGAATCGCATAGGCAAGACTAAGGTAGACATCGCCATCCTGCAGCGGAAGCAATGCCTCATTGTCGAGCAGCGATTGATATCCGTCGGCCGTCAGTTGCCTGATCGGAAATGCGTCGGCTTCGGCGGCATATGAGATCGTCGATTGCGACGGATCTTCCTCATCGAGGGTGACCAGCACCACCATCTGGTTCTGCGTCGTGTCGTCGGCGCCAGTTGACCATTGCTCGAGCAGGTCGTCTGCGAATTGCTGGTCCCCGGTCTCGGCGTCCGCAGCTGACCGGACATACACCAGGGTAGGCAGGCCGAGTTCGTTGAGCCGGCGAATGTCGCCATCCAGCGTCGTGATTTGCCGCTCAGTGAGCGTCCCCGTGTCGTCGATCAGCGTCCCCAGGGTCAGCTCGGCGAGATCGCTCATGCCGCCAAAGGGGTCTCCCGCCTGCACCTGTGGCAGTGCCACGTTCTCCACAAGTTCGGCGAATCCGGCTTCCGAGAGGCGTCGAATCGGAAAGGTTCCCAACCCGGCGCTGGTGCTGATGCTCGACATCCTCGGATCGGTGCGGTCGACGTTGACGACCACCACCAGTCCATCGCGCGCACCAACCGTACTTTCGATTTCCCAGGCGATTCGCAGGTCGTCAGCGAAGTTGGCTCCCGCAGAGGCGGTGTACTGCGCGTCCTGGAAGTAAAAAATCGTCTCGGTGCCAAGTCTCGCCAGGCGGTCGAGTGTCGCGTTGAGGTTCTGCAGTTGCTGCGGCGTCAATATTCCGGAGGGATCTGCCACTCGCACATCCGGATTGGACGGGATGGCAGCCAACTGGTTGGGATCGCTCTGCTGCGTCGTGTCGGGCGAAGCAAGGGCATCGGCTCCCAGCAGTGTCGTCACCGCGACCAGGCAGGCGAGCGCGAACTGCACCAGGCGTGGAACTGCAGCTGGATTTTGCCGTCGGCAGCTTGTCATATCTGGAGAATTGTCCTCAGACGGTGGGCTGTTCAGAGGGCTGCCGACGAACGACGCGCCGAGCCGATTGTACCCTGATTCCTCGTCGCATCCTCTCGAGAGTTGGGATGACGCAATCTCCACCGGTTCGCGATCGCTCCGTACGCTGCACCGATCGCGATACCGAAACAGGTCGCCGCTACGACGAGAAGGGGCAGGAAATAGCGGTAGAAATCGACTCCCATCCCCACGATGATCGCGGCACTCGAAGCCGCCATCAGGTACGCCGTCAACCCCTGCGAACTCCAGAAACCATATTTCACGACCAGCGCCAGGAGCACCACGACACCCGCGCACATAATCACCACGTCCAGGCTCGCCTGGCTCGGGCTCGTGTTCCAGAGGTCACCCCACCAGTTCTGGATCCGCAGGGATGACGAGTAGTCGAGATTGAATCGTCTTCCCGTCCGCTGCAGCGCCACCATCGGCCCATCCACACCCGCAATGGGCCAGGCTGAGGATTGTCCGTCCATCTCCTGCCGTCGGAAATTGGCGATGCTCAGCGTGCGCCCAATCGGGTCCGGCCACAGGTACGGGTTGGCGATCACGAACACCACGAACGCGATGCCCGGCTGTACCGCCAGCAGCCAGCCGTATCGTGCCCGCTGCCACTGGATCGCCGCCCAGCCACCCGTGCGCAGTTTCCATCCCAGCCACACGAGTCCCGCCGCCGCCAGCGGAACGCTGAGCAGGAGCGGGGAGAGTTTCGCCGCCCCGCCCAATCCAAGGAATGTGCCAAGCAGCACGGCCCATCCAATGCCGGGACTTCGGGCAAATCGCCATGCCGCGATGAAGGAGAGCGTCAGGAGCAGGGCCAGCAGTTCGTCGGATAGCGCCTGGGAAGAAAGCCGCAGGTGGAGCGGATGGATGCTCAGCAGGAATCCCGCCGCGAATCCTCCAACGCGATTGGTGTAACGCGTGGCCAGGTAGTAGACACCGACGACAACCAGCGCACCGACAACGGCATTTGTCCTCCGCCCTGCATCGAGGTCGGCCGGATCTGGCATTGCGCCGTGCAGGATGTTCCAAGTTTCGTCGTAATTGAAGTCCCACACCCCATTGGTCTCAAAATCGCGACCCTGCAACCACAGCCCCAGACCCATCAGGTAATTCCCAAGCGGCGGCTGGCCCTGCGTGATGTAATAGTCCGCCCAGGTCTCGGAAAATGGACCGACGTAGTCCCTCGCGAAATAGGCGCGATTGATCCACCGCGATTCGTCGCGATGGAAATCGACCGTATCCATGTTGTTCAGGTTCTGGAACAGCGAGAACGCGAACAGGAGAATCGGCAGCCAGGTCGATACGCGCAACGCGACGTGCCGGCTGGTTGGCTGCCACGCATTGGCAATCTCGACGTTGGTGCTCCTTCGGACGGTCCGCAGCAGTGAGTCGGCATCATGGCCAACCACGCGCACCTGACTGCGCCCTATCGACCCTCTCGGATGCGTTGAGCGAGGGGTCGTCACGCTTCGGACCCCCGGCTCGTGAAGCGTCCGGGAGGTCTGGGACTTACAACGATGGTCCGCTCCGCCCTGCGCTCGATTGACCTGTCCGCCAGCATGGACAGAATCACGCTTGCCACCAGCAGGCCGATGGTGGAAAAAGCGCCTGCCGTGCTGCGCGATGCGACTGACAGCACGCCGAGCACGAGCGCAAGCCCGAGCAGAGGCGCAATCCGAATGGCGGCTTTGCTGAATCCGTCCACCGTCGAGATTTTTCGGCCAGCGATTCCCACCGCCGCGACACTCGTAATCGGCGCTACCCAGGCCAGGATGCGGTTCAACGTCCGTCGCCAACCGTCGACCGGCTCTTCTGAGGGTGGTGTGAACATCTCTACATAAATCATCTCGCGCACGGAATACACGATGGCCCGCGCGGGATGGCCGCTGGTCAACTGCGGAATCATGATCCGGCTCACGATGGTGTCGACGTCGCTCTGGTCCAGCCCTCCATGGGGAAGGGCATTCGCCCCAACCGACACGGTCATTGTGATTTGCGACCGGTCACTGGGTAGTACCGCCGCATAGATCAGGAGTCCGTCGTCGGCACCTTCTGCCGTTTCGATGCCATGGTCGATGCGGAGCTGGTCGGCCCGTTGGCTGGCCAACTCCGGCGTCGTTTCGGCGAGTTCGGTCACCACCTGGATCGGAACTCCGAGGGTGTTCAATCGCCACGTATCGTTGATGGCCGATTGCTCCTGGCTTTCATCAAGGAGGTTCGCCCAATCAAGCACCACATACCACGACGGCGAAAATGGTGAGTCGTCGCTGGCCGATGCCGAGCTTCCCCAAATCCCGACCAACATTGCGAGGAGGAGGAACAGGACAAGCAAACGTCGGTCAACGCCCGATTCAGGTGCGCAGGTTCTCAAAGGTCTGGATGGCATCTGGAGTCCGCGAGCGTTGACCTGAAAGAGGTCGGCGAGTCACCACATCCCTGTGACCGGGTTCAGGTGCATATATACCAAACCCCGGCGTTTCGGCTTCGACTTTTGGGGTGCCCAGGATTCCCGTGGTTTGCAATCCGGGCTAAGCTACCGCGTGATTTTGACTCCAGACGGGCAAGGAGACTGGCTTGATGACGAATGATGGGACGGCAATCCGGCCTGTTAAAAGGCTGTTGATCGCGAACCGGGGTGAAATCGCGCTACGCATCATGCGAACGTGTCGGGAGATGGGTATCACCACCATCGCAATCTACGGTCCGGGCGAGGAGTTGGCTCCCCATGTCCGTGCTGCGGACGAAGCCTGGCGTATCGACTCGGCGAATCCGTTGCCGTACCTCGATATCGATGCCGTCATCAGTCTTGTCCACTCCTCGGCGGCCGATGCAGTCCATCCAGGCTATGGATTCCTGGCCGAGAACGCACGATTTGCCAGTGAGGTAGTTGCCGCAGGTGCGATGTTCGTCGGTCCGTCCGCGAAGGCAATCGCGGCCATGGGAGACAAGGTCGAGGCACGCCGGGTAGCGGTCGAGGCCGGTGTCGAACCGTCCCCGGGCACCCAGGACCCGGTCGACACGATTGAGGCTGCTCACGAAGCGGCCGCCCGGATCGGCTATCCCATCGCAGTCAAGGCCGCCGGCGGTGGCGGCGGTCGCGGCTTTCGCGTCGCCCGCACGGCCGCAGACCTGCAGGAGGCCTTTGACGGCAGTAGCGGCGAGGCAGCCCGGTACTTTGCCAATCCCGCCGTCTACCTTGAGCGATACCTCGATCACCCTCGCCACATCGAGGTGCAGGTCTTCGGCGACAGTCTTGGGAACGTTGTCGCGCTTGGCGAGCGGGACTGTTCGGTGCAGCGTCGTCATCAGAAGCTGATTGAAGAGTCTCCATCGGTGGCAGTCGATCCCGACCTGCGCGAAAGGCTCAACGACGCCAGCGTCGCGTTGGCCCGCGCTGTCGACTACGTGGGAGCCGGGACTATCGAGTACCTTCTCACCCCAACCGGTGAGTTCTTCTTTCTTGAGATGAACACCCGTATCCAGGTCGAGCATACGGTGACCGAAATGGTGACCGGTATCGATCTTGTCCGTGAACAGATCCGTGTCGCCGAGGGGCATCCGCTTTCGTTCGATCGTCATTCGGTGGATCCACGCGGTTGGTCGATCGAGTGTCGGGTCAACGCCGAAGACGCCGGTCGCGACTTTGCTCCAACGCCGGGTTTGATCTCGTCCTATGTTGAACCGACCGGATTTGGCGTACGGGTCGATGCCGCATGCGGTGCCGGTGACGAAGTGTTCCCGGCCTACGACTCTCTGATCTCCAAGGTTGTCACCTGGGGACGGGATCGTGACGAGGCCCGTCATCGCATGCTTCGCGCCCTTCGCGACTATCAAATCGAAGGAGTGCCGACGACGATTCCATTTCTCGTCAATGTCCTTGAGTCGGACGCCTTTGCCTCGGGAGCGTTTTCCACCTCATTTATCGGCGACTATCCGGAACTCCTGCCTCCGCCGGCCGCGATCATCGCGAAAAGTGGCGAGAGTCCTGTGGAACCGACCTCTCTGGTCATCGAAGTCAATGGCAAGCGATTCGATACGCGAGTGTTCGGCACAGTCGGGCCGCAGGCTGACATCGATGGTCGCTCGACCCAGCCGCCGCGGCGCGGCAAGCGTCGTGAGCGAGCCGCTGCCGCCACAGCCACCGGAAACGACGTTGTTTCCCCGGTTCAGGGCACCATTGTTCGAGTGTCAGCCGCTGAAGGAGAGCAGGTTCAGGTTGGCCAGGTGATCTGCGTCATCGAGGCCATGAAGATGGAGAACGATGTCGTCGCTCATAAGGCTGGAACGGTCGTTGGACTCGCGATTGAGCCGGGACAGGCCGTTGCCACGGGCCTGGTCCTCGCCTCCATTGTCGAGGTGGCAGACTGACCGATCTCGCCACACGTATCCTGATCGCCGCCGGGCCAAACGCAGCCAGGCTGGTCATGTGCGACGCCCGTGGAGCGTCATGGTAGCGAGCCGGAAGTGTTGCGTTGTCGCAACATCTGGGCCGTCGGCGGTTCCCGGAATGAGGTAGCATCAGCAGGTGAACGAACGGTGACGACGTGTCACCCACGCCGCCGCAAGAACAGGCACCATGACTTCTGCTGAACCGCATCCTCAACCTGGTCACGCCTCGCCAGAACCCGCGGCTGGGCACGTTACCGTCCTCTTGCGCGAGGCGGTTGATGCGCTCAACCTCCGGCCCGGGGGTCTCTATGTCGATGCCACCTTTGGCGGAGGAGGGCACGCTCGCCGCATCCTCGAACATCGTCCTCCTGTCGGGAGGCTCATTGCGTTTGACGCCGACGCGGCGGCGGCGGACCGCGCCCATCGGCTTGCGCAATCGGTCGAAGACGGTGACCGTATGTGTCTGGTCCACGCCAACTTCCGCGACCTTGGTGCGGTACTCTCCGGTCTCGAAATCGAGCGAATCGACGGAATCCTGTTCGACCTCGGAGTCTCGTCCTATCAGTTCGACGAGGGGGAGAGAGGGTTCTCCTTCCGCTTCGATGCTCCCCTCGATATGCGGTTCAACCAGACAGGCGGACCGACAGCGGCGGACATCGTCAACTCCTGGGACCAGTCTTCTCTGGCGGATCTCATCTGGCGCTATGGTGAGGACCGGCAGTCACGCCCCATAGCCGCGGCGATTGTCCGGGCAAGATCGATCGAACCCATCAGCACCACCGGCCAGTTGGCCGCGATCATCGAGCGCGCTGTCGGTGGGCGTCGCGGCAATCCCATCCATCCCGCCACGCGGACCTTTCAGGCACTTCGAATCGCTGTCAATGGCGAACTTGATGCCCTCGAGGCGGTCCTGGCGGAAGTCCCAGGGTTGCTCGCACCCGGTGGGCGCCTGGTGGTGATTGCGTTCCACTCGCTGGAAGATCGCATTGTCAAGCGATTCATCGAAGATGCTTCTCGCACCTGCGTATGCCCGCCTGACCAGCCCATCTGCACCTGCACTACCATTCCCACGCTACGGCGAATTGGGAAACCAGTTCGCCCCGACCAGGCTGAACAGGAAGCGAACCCGCGAAGTCGCAGCGCAATCATGCGTGTGGCCGAGCGTCTTGATGCCGCCGGTCAGGTGGCAAATGCTCAAGGAAACCCCGAATGATCCGATATCGGCTGCAGGATGTACTCGACGGCACCCAGGGCGAGTTGCGCGGCGAAGCGTCTCCCGATCTGGTGTTCGAGCGGTACGAGCGGGACGCCCGCCGAATCGAGCCTGGCGATCTCTACATCGCCATCAAGGGCATCGTCCACGATGGCAACGAGTTCACCGCAAGTGCGTTTGCGAATGGTGCCGCCGCGGCCCTGGTCTCTCGGGATTGGGCTGATGCGCATCCATCTCCAGGCGGGCCGTTGATCGTGGTCGACGACACCATTGTTGCGCTCCAAAACTGGGCGCGCTGGCGTCGCGATCGCCTGGACCTCACCGTGATCGGCGTCACCGGGAGCCTGGGCAAGACGAGTTCCAAGGAAGCAATTGCGGCGGTCCTCGCCACGAACTGGCGAACCTATCGCAGTCCTGGTAGTTACAACAACGAAATCGGTCTCCCGTACTCGCTTCTCGAGGCGCCGGAAGATACCGAAATGATGGTGCTGGAGATGGGAGGCGCCTACGCCTTCGGCGAACTCACCCTCCTGGCTGGCATCGCTCGGCCCCGGGTTGGCGTTGTGACCAATGTCCAACCGGTTCACCTCGAGCGGATGGGGACAATCGAAGCCATCGCCGAAACCAAGTCGGAGCTGGTTCGTGCGCTCCCCGCCGACGGCATCGCCGTACTCAACGGTGATGACCCGCGTGTGCGCAACATGGCTGGCATGACACCGGCCCGCGTCGTCTTTTATGGTCTCGGCCCGGACAATGACATCCGCGCCGAAAATGTCCAGACCGACGGTCTGCGGGGAATGTCGTTCTGGCTGTCGATTGGCGAGGAGCGCTACTTCGTCAAGGTGCCCTTCTTCGGCATGCCTGGGCTGCAGATCTCCTTGGTCGCCCTTGCGGTTGGACATGCCCTTGGACTTCACATCTCCGATATGCTCGAGGGTCTCCAGGATCCCCAGATCCAGGTTCGTCTCGCCACCCTGCCCGGACCAAATGGTTCGGAACTGATCGACGATACCTACAATGCGAGTACCGCATCGGTCCTCGCTGGTCTCGCGCTCCTCGACGATATTCAGCCTACTCGCCGGATTGCCGTCCTTGGCGACATGCGTGAACTCGGCAAGATTACCGAGAGTGAACACCGCGTGATTGGGCGCCGTGCCGGAGCGCTGCTCGACGTGCTGGTCACCTACGGCGATCTCGCACGCATCATTGCCGAGGAGGCGGCCACGAGCGCCGCCGCGCAGGGCAGGCGCATCTCCATCGAGTCGTGGTCCGAGGGACCCGATGCGAAACAGCAGGTGGCCGACTATCTCCGCTCCATCCTCAAACCCGGCGATGTCGTGCTGCTCAAGGGCTCGCGAGGTCTCCGCATGGAAGACATCGTCGGCCTCCTCCGTGCCGACGTCGAGTCGGATGAGGTAGGGGCATGACATTTCTGCCCTTGCCGCTCCTGGAGATCATGCCGCACGACCAGAACGAGAACATGGCTGTTTCTCTGGCTCTGGCGGCGCTCTCATTCGCAGTCACCATCATCATCGGTCGTCCGATGGTCACGTTTCTTCGTCAGAAGAAATACGGGAAAAAGGTTCGCGACGAACTGACCCAGCATATGGGCAAGACTGGCACCCCCACGATGGGCGGGCTCATGATCATTTCGTCCATCGTGTTGGTGACGCTGGTCTTCAACGTCTCCGGCCGCCTCTCGTTGCTCCTCCCGGTCTTCGTCATGGTCGCCACCTGTGCCCTCGGTTTCCTCGACGACCGCATGAGTCTTGTAGGCGGGAGCAGGCAGGGAATGTCTGGGCGCCAGAAACTCATCTGGTTACTGGCCGTCGCGTTCATCGCGGCAATGGTGCTCCATCTGCCCGATCCGTATGGACTCGGACTCCATTCGATCTATGTCCCGTTCTACGGGCAACTCGACATGCACTTCTGGTACGTCCCAATTGCGGTGCTTGGCATTGCCGGCATGGCCAACGCCGTCAACTACACCGACGGGATGGACAGTCTCTGTGCCATGACCACCGCCATCGCCTATTGCGCCTACGGCATCATTGCCTATCGCCAGGGGCAACTCGGCGTCGTTACCTTTTGTTTCATCGCGGTCGGTGCGCTTGCCGGATTTCTCTGGTTCAATGCCCACCCGGCTCAGGTCTTCATGGGGGACACTGGATCACTGCCCCTTGGCGCTGGGCTTGCCACCGCTGCCTTCATGACGGGGCAGTGGCTCCTGCTCCCCATCGTGGGAATCGTCTTTGTTGCCGAACTGTTTTCGTCGGCATCGCAGCAGGCATGGTTTAAATACACGCGCAAGCGCTTTGGTGTGGGCCGTCGCATTTTCCTGATGGCCCCTCTCCACCATCACTTCGAGGTCAAGGGCTGGCAGGAAACGCAGATCGTAATGCGGTTTTCCCTCATTGGCATGATGGCGGGATTGCTTGGGGTGGCACTGGCGCTGCTGTAGTCAGGCAGGAGAGGGAACGGATGACCGCAGTCGAAACGTGGGCAGGCAAACGGGTCACGGTCATGGGCCTTGGCGTACTCGGCGGAGGCGTCGGCGCTGCGCGCTACCTGGCCAGCCACGGTGCCCATGTGACAGTGACGGACATGCGCGACAAAGTTGCGCTCGAGTCGTCCATCCAGCAACTTGCGGGTCTTCCGATCACGTACCACCTCGGCCAGCACGAGCTGGAAGATTTCACCCGCCAGGGCGCAGATGTGGTCGTTCGCAATCCCGGCGTCCCCATGGACTCTCCCTACCTCGCCGCGGCGGTTGAATCCGGCGTGGACATCGAGATGGAGATGTCGATCTTTTTCCGCGATTGTCCAGCGCCGATCCTCGGCGTGACCGGCACCAAGGGCAAGACCACGGTTTCTGCCTTGATTGGCAATATGGTCCGCGCCTGGCGCCCCGATGCGGTCCTGGCCGGCAACATGGGAATCTCCGCCCTCCAGGAACTGGATCGCATCGCTCCCGACACACCGGTTGCCCTCGAACTCTCCAGCTTCCAGATCGAATCCCTCGTCGAGCACAAACTCTCCCCTAAGGTCGCCGTGCTCACCAACATTTCACCCGACCACCTTGACCGCTATCGCGACTTCGAACACTACGCGGCAACCAAGCGGGCGCTGACCTGGTCTATGGGACCAACCCACTTCGTTGTCTACAACGCCGACGACCCCGAAGTCTCTCGGGTTACCGCGGAGACCATCGCCTGCCAGATCCCGTTTGGAATCGGCGAAGGTCGCGGTGACGGAGCGTGGCTGGTCGGCAACGACCTGATCTACTCCTGGCGTGGGAAGCAGATGACCTTCGGTCGCCCGGATATCCTGGCCCTCGCCGGAGACCATGGTGCGCGGAACGCCCTCGCTGCCATCGCTGGCTGTGCAGCCTACGGCGTTCCCGAGGCCGCCATCCGCGCCGGGCTCGAAAGCTTTCGCGGAGTCGAGAACCGCCTGGAGCAGGTCGCCACGATCGACGGTGTCGTCTGGATCAATGACACCTCCGCGACGGCTCCCGTAGCGGCGGTGGCCGGGTTGCGTGTCCTCGCACCTCGCGCCCGCAGCCTCCATGTCATCGCTGGTGGTGCTGACAAAAATACCGACCTCGCTCCCTTCGCCGATGAGATCGCCGCCTGCGGCGCGCGTATCTATCTGCTCGAAGGCACTGCGACTGCTACCCTGTCGAAACTGCTCGCCGCCCGGGGTGTCGATATCATTGGCACCTATCCTTCCATGGACGCTGCCGTCCAGGCTGCCGACAAATCCGTCCAGAGCGGAGACGTAGTCGCGCTCTGTCCCGGCTGCGCCAGCTTCGGTATGTTTCGTAATGAATTCGACCGTGGCGCGCAATTCCGCGCTGCCGTCAACACCCTGAACTCTGCCGCCACCAGTCAAAAGGCCGTCCGTTGAACGCATCCAGCCCCGCCATGACCGACATCTCGCTTCCTCCGCTTCCAGCCCGCATTCACTTCATCGGCATCGGCGGCATCAGCATGAGCGGGTTCGCCAATCTTCTCCACGACGCCGGCTACGACGTCACCGGCTCCGACTCCACCGAGTCAGCGACGGTGCTCGCACTCCGTGAGCGCGGCATACCTGTCGTCATCGGGCACGAAGACCCGGCCTACGCGAGCCAGGCGAATCTGGTCGTCAGTACGCTTCGTGCTGAAGTCCATGCCGGAACCGAGCTTGCCGCCGCTCGCGCTGCCGGAGCGTCGGTCATTTCGCGGGGCCAGTTGCTCGGCATGGTCGCCAATCCCCGGCGCGAAATCGCCGTCGCGGGCACCCACGGCAAGTCCACAACCTCCGGCATGCTCGCCATTGCCCTCATCGCCCTTGAGCAGGATCCCGGCTATGCGGTCGGAGCCCTGCTGCCCGGCATCGGCGACAACACCGCGCCGGGTTCGGGCGAGTTCATGGTGGTTGAGGCCGACGAGTTCTCGCGGTCGTTCCTCTGGTTGCGGCCGGAAGTCGGCATTGTTACCTCGGTCAGCTTCGATCATCCGGACATCTATGCCGACCAGGCGGACTACGATGAAGCATTCCTCACGTTTGCCCGCAATATCCGCCCCGGCGGCCTGCTCGTCACCGCCGCCGATGATCCAGGTTGCCAGCGACTGCTCGCGGCCCTCCGCAACGACCCATCACGCCAGTTTGGCATCGCCACTTTTGGCTGCACCGACG
>JAEZJB010000307.1 GCA_023415845.1 Chloroflexota bacterium
TCTTTTTGGGGCGCCCTGCGCTGCGGGGGGGCCCCCCAACGCCCAGGCATCCTGCTCGTCCCGAGACACGCCCTCCTCGCCCGCCACCGTCGAACCGTGTACGCCCATCAGCACCTCATCCTGGGCACAAACGAGTCCATCGGCGTAGACGAGATCATCGAGCGAGCCGTTGCCCGCCCGGTATCCCTGCCGCGCCTGGCGCAGGATGTAGGGTGCCTGCGACATGCTCTCCATGCCTCCGGCCAGCACGACGTCCTGCTCGCCAAGCCGGATCGCCATGTCCGAATAGGTCACCGCCCGCAACCCGGAACCACAGACGCGATTCACCGTGTCGGCGGTAACAGTGCGATCGAGCCCGAGCCGAAATCCCAGTTGCCGGGCTGGATTCTGCCCCGCACCTGCCTGGAGCACCTGCCCGAAGGTGACGTGCTGGATATCGGCGCTCGCTGCACCCGATGTCTCCAGCGCAGCCTTCGCTGCCAGCACGCCCAGGTCGACGGCCGAGAGCGACGACAACGCGCCGTTGATGCGGCCGATCGGGGTTCGAGCGCCGCCGAGGATAACGGATCGTGGCACGGATCAGGCTCCTTCGATTGGGCCGTGTTCGTCGAATCCAACCGCGGGTGGCTGGGGGTGGCTGAGCGGCTTGTCCTGCCGGTAGCCAAGGGCGTACTCGGCCTGAACGATCTGGTGAATCTGGCTGGTGCCCTCGTAGATCACCGATCCGCGGGCATTTCGCATGTACCGCTCCACTGGATACTCGTTCGAGAACCCGTACGACCCGTGGATCTGGATCGCGTCATCGGCCGCTGCCAGGGCGACATCGGTCGCATACCATTTCGCGAGCGACGTTTCCTTGGTGTTTCGGATACCACGGTTCTTCAGTTCGGCAGCCTTCCAGACCAACAGCGAGGAGGCCTCGTAGCCTGCCACCATCTTGGCAATCATCTGCTGCACCAGCTGGTGCTTCCCGATCGGCTCGCCAAAGGTCTGCCGGGTGTTGGCGTATTTCACCGAGGCATCGAGCGCGGCCCGAGTGAGGCCGGTCGCACCAGCAGCAACGGTGAACCGCCCCTGGTCGATCGCGCTCATCGCGATCTTGAAGCCTTCGCCTTCCTCACCGATCCGGTTCTCGACGGGCACGCGCACGTTGTCAAAGGCGAGTTCGCCCGTGTTGCCAGCCCGCACCCCAAGCTTGCCCTTGATTGTGCCGGTGGTGAAACCCTCCATGCCCCGTTCGAGCACGAAGGCCGTCAGCCCCTTGTGCTTCAGCGACCGATCGGTGGAGGCGAAGACCAGGAAGTGATCGGCGATGTCGGCCAGCGAAATCCACATCTTCGAGCCGTTGAGGATGTAGTGATCACCATCGCGCACCACCGTCGACTCGATCGCGCCGGCATCCGATCCTGCCGCCGGTTCGGTCAGGCCAAACGTCGCAATCTTCTCGCCCTGGGCCTGCGGCACCAGCCACCGCTGCTTCTGCTCTTCGTTGGCCCACTGCAGCAGGGTCAGCGAGTTGAGTCCCACGTGCACCGACAGAATGACGCGCAGCGCCGTATCGACGTACTCGAACTCTTCACAGGCAAGGCCGAGCGAGATGTAATCGAGCCCGAGGCCGCCATACTCCTCCGGAATCGGGAGCCCCAGAACACCCATCTCGCCAATCTTGTCGATCAACGCCCGGTCGATGCCGCTGGTCTGGTCCCACTCCCGAATGTGCGGGGCAACTTCCCGGGCAGCGAACTCGCGCACCATGTCGCGAACCTGAATCTGTTCTTCCGTAAAATCAAAGTTCATTGCGGAATCTTGTCCTGATAGGTTCACCAACGGATGAACGGCGTGATCGGCCAAATAGCGGCTCAAGTATACCGGGTTGGACCTTTGCTCCTCGGCACGTGGTCCCGATCTCGGGCACTGGCACCGCCGGACCATCACCCCTGATCGGCGACCTCAACATCGCTCCTGGCTCCCATCCGCGGACGGCCCAACCGCCATCCACCTGGCAGGAATGGAATGTGATGGTGGCCGATCTACCAGGCTCGCTTTTTTGAACGACGAGTTCCGCAGACGCCTTCTTGCCTGCTACCGTCGAAGCGAAATCGGCGACCTGCCGTACGTACGGGAAATCTTCCTCCGGGTGGCGGGATTTGACCTGCTCGATGCGTACGATAGATAGGACCCGTCCGATCCTGCGGATCTCGATCCCGCCCGGCAAGGGTTACAGACCGGCTTCCGATGGGAGGTCACGCCCGGAGTCCGGTGCAAAGCAGGCAGCGGGCACCAGTCCTCAGGGCTGGGCCGCTCTGCGGGTATCGACGCCAACCCCGCATCAATCCGCAGGAACCCGCACGAACTCCGGCCCAATCCGCCCGTCAAATCAACGAATCTCGAGTTTATGAGTTTTTGAGTTTATGCAGACACATCTCGCCGGAGGTCATCCTCGGCGCGGCCCGCGGGTGAGGTCACCCGCCACGATCCGGACTGTCGCCCCGTCACTCACACTCAATCGGAGCGCTCCATCCGGGTCGAGCCCGTCCAAGGTGCCGGAGATGATGCGGTCACCATCCTGGATCACCACCGGCTCACCACGGAACGCCAGCCGCGGGAAAACCTTCGTCGCGAGATGATCGACGTCGAGGTCCTCGGCCACCATCAGGGCGTTGTCGAGACAGGAGAACAGATGCATCAGGACGTCATCGAATGCAGGAACCGGCCCACCGAGCATCGCCAGGCTGGTGGCGGTGTCCGGCAGGTCCGCCTCGGTCGCCCGCACATTCATGCCGATCCCGGTAATTTGCCGCGCTCCTGCCGGACCCGACGTCCCGGTCGTCAGGATGCCCGCAATCTTCCGGCCATCGACCAGCACGTCGTTCGGCCACTTGATTGCTGCCAGACGCCCGGCAACTGCCTCGACGGTCTCCGCCACCGCCCAGCCCCACAGCAACGACAGCACACCAAGCTGCGCAGGCGGTCGCTGGCTGGCGGTGATGAACGAGCAGAGAATGGCCGATCCCGGAGGCGTCTCCCAGGTGCGGTTGGCTCGCCCCCGACCCGCCGTCTGGTAGCCGGCCAGCACGGCGGTCCCTGGGGTCGCGCCCAGCGCGAGGAGGGTCCGGGCGATATCCATCGTGCTGCCGACCGATTCCAGCCGCAAAAGCGGGCGTCCGATCACTCGTCGGTGCCGCCCGACTGCTCGACCGGTTCAGCGTCCTCCCGGTCGTCACGACGCCAGCGTGACGACCGCTCAGCCGGCTTGTCCTCTGTCTCTTCAGGTGGAAGCTTCGTGATCCGCAGCCGTCGGATGCGGTGTCGCTCCACGGCCAGGATTTCGACACGCACCCCTTCGGCCTCGAAGGCATCGCCCTGGATCGGCAACCTGCCGAGGTGCTTGTGCACGAAGCCGCCGAGGGTGCCGAAGTCGTCGTCCTCTTCGAACTGCACGTGCAGGGCCTGCTCGACATCTTCGATCGGCAGGCGCCCATCGGCGATCAACACATCCGGCGACGGCTGGTCGGAAAGCCAGTCGTCAGAGTCGTACTCATCCTGGATCTCGCCGACGATTTCCTCGAGCACGTCTTCGATCGTCACCAGGCCCGCCGTACCGCCGTATTCATCGGCCACGATCGCGAGATGCACCCGCGAGCGGCGCATCTCGGCGAACAGCGTATTCAGCCGCTTCGACTCCGGCACCACGTACGCCGGACGGATCAGGTCGAAGAACGGGAGCCGGTTGTTCCCGATCACGTACGGAAGGAGGTCCTTGGCATAGAGAATGCCGATGATGCGGTCAATCGACTCCTGGTACACAGGGATTCGGGAATGCCCGGCCTTGACGATGACATCGATCAGCTCGCGCGGATTGACGGTCCGGTCGACGGCGACGATATCGAGGCGCGGCACCATAATGTCCCGCACGGTCATCTCCTCAAGGCTGAGGATGCCGTCGATCATGACCCGCTCATCGGGGCCGATGATGCCGTCATCACGCTCCGGGTGACGAGGGAGGATCTCCTCCTCCAATCCGTAGGACTCGGGCTCTTCCTCCCCCACCGGCAGGATCGCCGCGAATGCTTGTGAGGCGCGATCGACGACAAACTCGAGCGGGGTCAGGATGATGCTTCCTACTCGCCCGATCCGCAGGGTGCGTTGCAGCAATGGTTCGGAGTTGATCCCGGCCACGGCCCGCGGCAGGCCCAACCCGAAAATGATGTAGACGAAGGCCACGATGCCCATCGCCACCCAGTCATTGACCACTTCCATCAACTGGGCGGTGGCAAGAATCGCCATCAGCACCTGCAACAGCAGCATCGACGCGACGACTACCCGGCGGGGATCGATCGCCGACTGGACGGTGCGGCTGCCTTTCGACTCCCTGCCCTCCTCGGAAGGCCAGGCCTGGCGAATCCGATAGGCGCTGGTCATCCCGACGACCGCCTGGACGAGCGAGGCGCCGCACAGCACAACCAGGGCAAGAGCTGCGACGATCAGGTGCGTAGACACAGGGATGGTGCTCCCGAACTAGGTAAACAGGGCCGAAACGCTCAGCCCCTTGTGCGTGCGCATGATGGCCTCGGCCACCAGCGGAGCGATGGAAACGATTTCCACGCGAGCGGTTGCCTGGGGCGACTGCGGGATGGTGTCGGTCACGAAAATGCGCTCGATGTTGGAGGCATCGATCTGGTCGATGGCATCTCCGGCGAAAATCCCGTGCGTCGCCGCGACATGCACTTCCTTCGCCCCGCGCTCCTGCAACATGCTTGCCGCCTGCACGAGGGTGCCACCGGTTGAAATCATGTCATCGACGATCACCGCGACCTTGCCCTCGACATCACCGACCATGTCGAGCGTCTCGGTC
The DNA here is from genome assembly GCA_023415845.1 of Chloroflexota bacterium. Taxonomy (GTDB): domain Bacteria; phylum Chloroflexota; class Chloroflexia; order Thermomicrobiales; family UBA6265; genus JACCYX01. The sequence goes on from JAEZJB010000307.1 coordinate 4,856, forward strand.
GCATCTGGGCCCGGGTGCTGCTTGGAGATGATGGCCAGTGACCCGCCGACCCGGACACGGAAATCCTGGGCGCGCGCCACGCCACCCGCATCTGGCGAAACAACCACGACCTCGTCATCGATCGCCCGGCGGAAGGCACGGGCCAGCAGCGGCGTCGCCCGCAGGTGATCGACCGGAATATCGAAAAAGCCTTCGATCGCGGCCGAATGCAGGTCGACGGCCAGCACCCGGTTCGCTCCGGCAGTCGTCAGGATGTCGGCCACCAGCTTGGCCGAGATCGGCTCGCGTCCAGAGGTCTTCTTCTCCTGCTTCGCATACCCGTAGTAGGGAATCACGGCAGTCACCCTGGCCGCCGAGGCGCGCTTCAGCGCATCCAGCATCAACAGGAGTTCCATCACATGGTGATCAACCGGATCAGAGGTCGGCTGGACGATGAACACGTCGGAGCCGCGAACGTTCTCCTCAATCTTGACCCGCGTCTCCCCGTTCTTCCAGAGGCCAACCTCGGCGCGGCCGGGAGCGACCTCCAGCTCGTTGGCAATCGCGATGGCCAGCTCGGGATGGGCCGTGCCACAAAAGATCTGGAGCTTGCCATCCATGTCCGCTGCTACTCCTCGGTATGGTCCCGCTTGCCCCGACGACTGGCGATCGGGCGAGCGGGCACACCCACCACGGTCGTACCGGCTGGCACGTCCCTGTTGACCACGGACCCGGCCCCGGTGCGCGCCCCATCTTCCACGGTGACCGGGGCGATCAGCACGGAGTCGCTGCCGATGAAGACATTGTCGCCGATGGTGGTCGGATGTTTATGGGTGCCATCGTAATTGGCCGAGATCGTACCGGCCCCGATGTTGGTGCCCGCCCCAACCGTCGCGTCCCCAAGGTAGGAGAAATGAGCGACATGCGACCCCTCACCGACCACCGTGTTCTTCATTTCGGCCGCCGTGCCAACGTGGACCCTGGATCCGACCCGGGTGTTCCCACGCAAATGGGCGTAGGGACCGACTCGCGTGCCCGGCCCCACTGACGAATCCGTCACTGTCGAGGAGCGCAGCTCTACACCGTCAGCGATGGTCGCATTGTGCAGCACCGCGTGTGGCCCGATCTGGCAATTGCTGCCGATCGTGGTCTGCCCGGTAATCACGGAGAACGGAAGGATGGTTGTGTCCGCTCCGATTTGCACCGTTTCATCGATTACGATCGTCTCTGGCGCAACCAACGTCACGCCTTCATGCATGAGTCGTATGCGAGTTCGCTCCCGCACAATGTCTTCTGCCTCGGCAAGCTCCTGACGGTTGTTGATGCCGAGCGCCACGTCGCGATGGGCAGGTACCGTTTCGATCGGCCAGGCGCTCACGGAGTCATGATCCTCAATCGCCAGATCGAGCAGGTCCGTGAGGTACAGCTCGCCGGAAAGCGGGTTTGGCTCAAGACGCTCGAGGGCCTTCCTTGCCCAGGCCGCATCGAGCACCATGATGCCGCTGTTGATTTCGATGGCACCCTGGCGTTTGGCCGGGTCATCGACCTTGTGTTCAACGATTCGCCGAACGTTGCCCTGGGCATCGCGCTCGATACGCCCGTAAGCCTTGCCGTCTTCCAGGTGGCAGGTCAGGATCGAGATCTTCGTACCCTGCGTCCGCGCGCCATCGATCAGGTACTGGACGAGATCACCAGTCATGAGCGGATTGTCGCCCAGCAAGGACACGAGCCAGCGCGATGGTGGCAATTTGTCGAGCGCGGATCTCAGGGCACCGGCGGTGCCGTAGGAATGTGTCTGCGGAACGGCATCGAACTGCCCGGAAAGCCCAAGTCGTTCGGGAAGATCGAGCACGTCAGAATTGACGACCGCAACGAGACGCTGTGGCGCGACCGCGAGTCCCGCCCGGATGACACGCTCCACAATCGGCACGCCGGCCACCCGATGGAGCGGTTTGGGCAATGCAGACTTCATCCGTTTGCCCTGTCCGGCAGCGAGAACGGCAACGGTTACGGAGTGGTCATCGGTGATGCGGCGCTCGGTCACGATGGGTCTTTCCTGCAAAGGATGGCCCCGCCGCAAAGCGCGGGGTGCGGCTGAACGGTTCCCCACGTGGGTGCTGAGTTGGTGGTTTGGGGGAAGTTTGGCTCGCGGGCCAGGATTCGAACCTGGAATAAAGGTTCCAAAGACCCTTGTGATACCTTTTCACCACCCGCGAATATGCCGCCCCCAAGTGTAGGTGCAACGATACCCCTCGTGCCAGACGGGAACTATCCCGCTGCACGACGTGCCCGCCCGGCCGGGGTCAACGCCTCCAGGCCACGCATGACGAGGTCTGCGGTAATTGCCAGGGCGATGATCGCGACGACGCCCGCCATGATCATGGCGCCGTAGTTGCGACTGATACCCTGAAAGAGCAACTCTCCCAGCCCGCCCGCATTGATCCAGCCGGCGATAGTGGTCAATCCGATCACCGCCACCAGAGCAGTGCGGACTCCGGCCAGGATGACCGGCAACGCGAGTGGCAACCAGACCCGGAAATATCTCTGCGTGTTGCCCATCCCGATACCCGCAGCGGCTTCGAGAGTAGAAGAATTGACTCCTCGGAGGCCAGCGACGATGTTCCTTACCAGGAACACCTGCGCATAGAGCACCAGCATGATGGTCGCCGGTCTCTGGCCCAATCCCTGCGAAGGTATCAGGAACGCCAACAGCGCGAGGCTGGGGATTGTGTAGATGAAGGCGAGAATGGCCAGCACGGGGAAGGTCAACGGACGCACAAACGCCGCAACTGTCCCGATCAGTGCCGCGATCGGAAAGGCGATCACGATTGCCACCAGCGATAACCGCAGGTGTTCCAGGGTGAGGTGCCAGACTTCGCCCCAATGACTGGTGAGGTAGGAAAAGTCCATCGGCTCAGCTCATCGTGGCGAGGTCGGGCTGAGCCGCTGCGGCCTGGACCGACGCGAGACTGATCTCCCCAACTGGATTTCCGTCACCATCGACAATCGCCACTACTGGCGCTCCAGATTCCACCAGCATCGCCAATCCGTCACGGAGCGACGCACCTTCATCGAGTCTGGGTGCATCGGCCGCAACGGTGGAAGGTGGCTGCACAGCGAGGCCAATCGGCATAAACCCTAGTCGCCGCCACATGTCTTCGGTTCCGACAAGATCCGCCACGAAGCCGTCAGCCGGGGACGCAATGATTTCGGCCGGGGTTCCAACCTGGACGACCCGCCCCTCTCTCATCACCACGATTCGAGTCGCCAGCTTGACCGCTTCCTCGATGTCATGGGTAACAAAGACAATGGTCTGGTGAAACTCGCGGTGGATTCTCTGGACTTCGTTCTGCAGGCGGGCACGGGTGATGGCATCAAGGGCGCCGAAGGGTTCGTCCATCAGCGTGGTCCGCGGCGAGGCGGCAAGGGCGCGGGCGAGTCCTACGCGTTGCTGCTCGCCGCCGGAGAGCTGCGTCGGATAGCGATTGG
>JAEZJB010000336.1 GCA_023415845.1 Chloroflexota bacterium
GAGGAGTGTCCGCTCTGTGCCGAGGGCATTCCGCTCGTCAAGCCCGGGACCACCGCTCAGCCGACCAGTTGATCTGGCGCGGTGAGCGCCTGTGTCAGGGGGCAACCAAGGCGGCAGTGTTTACTCCTGTGATTGCCGCTCGCGCTCGAGGCTTGTGCGAAGCGATTCGCGGAGATCCATGAGCTCTTTGAGCCGCTGCTCAATCTGGGCCATGGTGCTCTCTCGCGGCCTGGCGACGTACTCATCGCGCAGTTCCACCAGCATGCTGGCCAGGCGGCCCATGGTTCGCACGAGTTGGACTGGTGAGTCATCCCGCGAGCCCGCTCCAAACCCAGACATCTCCATCCCCTGCCTCGTTCCACCCAATATTATGATGTAGTCCCCCAACGCACCATTGACGTTCACAGCGTAGCACGAACAGTTCGTACATGGTTGACGTCGTGATCTGGGATCAGGCCTGATAGCGGAGGGATGTTATGGAAACGGGGCGGCGTTGTCGGACACACGTTGACGGGTGATTCACCGGCTGCCTACACTGAGGGAAGCATCGATGCTGTGGCTGGATTGGGCTCGGTGCACGATTCCTTCTACTCCTGATCAGCCTCTCCAAACAATGCGCCTGTTTTCCACCCTCGCCTGAGTCCCGAGCCATGCCTGCAATGCCAGTGCCTTCCGCACCAGCGCGTGTATCGCTGGTTCAATCCCTAAGCAACCCGCCAGAGCGACCGGTCACCTCGACCGGGCCGGCAGAACTCGTGGCGCCGGTTACTGATGCGCCGCAGTCCGTGATCGATGCAGTGCAGCGGCTGGATGAGGTACTAAGCCCCAACTTTACGGCAGCGAACATCGAAGTTGTGTCGCGAGCGGTGCGTGTTGCCTATCACGCACACAAGGGTGTGGTTCGGAAGTCGGGCGAACCCTATATCGTTCACCCGATCGAAACGACATCGATCCTCGCCCGGATGCAGCTCGATGCCGATACCCTGGCGGCGGGTGTCCTGCACGATGTGGTGGAAGACACGCCGGTTACCCGTGCGGATATCGAAGCCGAGTTTGGCGAGCGGGTGGCCAATCTGGTCGATGGCGTCACGAAACTCGGGCAGATTCCCTGGGCTGGCGAAGTCGGGGACGGCCGGGAACTCGCGGCGCGCGAAAAGGAACAGCAGGCCGAGAGCCTGCGCAAGATGTTCCTTGCGATGGTCGATGATATTTCGGTCGTCCTGATCAAGCTGGCTGACCGTCTCCACAACATGCGTACGCTGGGATCGATGCCTCGCCACAAACAGGTACGCATCGCCCAGCAAACGATGGAGATTTATGCTCCACTCGCCAATCGATTGGGTATCTGGCAGGTCAAGTCCGAACTCGAGGACTTGGCCTTTCAGTATCTTTATCCTGACGAATACGAGCGAATCACCAGCGATCTTGCCGAGCGAGGCAAGAACGCCGAAAAGTACATCTCCACGGTGACGTCAGAACTGGACGAGATGCTTTCGGCCGCCGGAATCCACGCCGAGATGAGTGGCCGCAAGAAGCACATCTATTCCATATACAGGAAGATGAATCGAAAATCGCGGCCGTTCGAAGAGATTCACGATGTGATCGGGATCAGGATCATCGTGGACACGGTGTCCGAGTGTTACAGCGTGCTGGGAATCGTTCACAGTCGCTGGCATCCCATTCCGGGTGAGATCGACGATTACATCGCGACACCGAAGGAGAGCATGTACCAGAGCCTCCATACGGCAGTGATCGGGCCTGACGCCCACGCGGTGGAGATCCAGATTCGGACCCGGGAAATGCACCAGGTGGCCGAGTATGGCATTGCGGCCCACTGGCGATACAAGGAAGGCGGCAAGGGCGACCAGAAGCTGGAAGCGAAGATCGCGTGGCTGCGTCAACTCATGGACTGGCGCGACGAGGTAGCTGACGCCGAGGAATTCGTTGAGTCCCTCAAGTCAGACGTCTTCCAGGAAATGGTGTACTGCTTCTCCCCGGCAGGGGATATCTACGAGTTGCCGAACGGGGCGACGCCAGTCGACTTCGCGTATCGCATTCACACCCAGGTGGGCCATCACTGTGTGGGGGCGACCGTCAACGGACAAATGGTGCCGCTGGACTACAAGCTCCAGAATGGTCAGGTCGTCAAGATCAAGACGTCGAAAACCGTATCGGGGCCGCGCCGTGACTGGCTGCAGGCGAACGCTGGATACGTAAAAACGGCTTCGGCCCGAGAAAAGATTCGGCAGTGGTTCCGGCGCCAGGAGCGGGACGAGAATATTGCCCAGGGGAAGGAAATCCTGGAACGGGAATTGCGGCGACTGGGCCTGGAGATGAAGCTCGAGGACGTGCTCGAGCGCTTCCCACGCTTCACCAAGCTCGACGATTTCCTGGCCGCGATCGGGTACGGTGGGGTCTCGGCCCAGAACATCGTGCAGAAGCTGGACGAGACGCCCAAGGATGTCTTCCCGACCAGCACCGTGGTGAAGGCACCATCGACTCCCGCTCGCGTGGAGGTAATGGGTGCAGGCAATCTGCTGACGATCCAGGCCAACTGTTGCCGTCCAGTTCCGGGTGATCCGATCGTTGGATACACCACGCGCGGCCGTGGCGTGGTGTACCACCGAAAAGACTGTATCAACGTTGCCAATTTGCCAGACCCGGAGCGACTTGTCCCTGTCTCGTGGGGCGCCGAAGTGCATGCAACACATCCGGTGCCAGTTCGCATGAAAGCCCTGGATCGGGTTGGTCTGCTGCGCGATGTCTCAACGCTTCTTTCCGACGAGCGCGTCAACATCCTCTCCGTGCTTACCCAGACGCACGACGATCGGACCGTGACCCTGCTGCTGACCGTAGAAGTGGATAGCGTGAATCAGCTTAGCCGCATCATGCATCGGCTCGAGAGCGTGCGCGATGTGGTCGAGGTGCGGCGCGATGTCTCCAATGTGACCCAGGCGCTGGCAAGTTGATCACCTCCTCCGCGCCTATCGTCTGCCTCGGCGAAATCCTCATCGATCTCATTGCACCACCTGGCGACACACTCGCCACAGCGCCAACGTTTGCGATCCGGGAAGGCGGAGCGCCGCTCAACGCTGCGGTCGGCCTCGCGCGCCTCGGCGTGCCGGTGCGTTTTGTCGGGGCGGTGGGTGATGACCCGTTTGGGTCGCGGCTGCGAGATCTGGTGGTGCGTGAAGGCATCGATGATCGAGCTTTGCGGACGATGGCGGGAAGCACCACATCAATCGCGTATGCATGGCGCGACGAACGAGGTGATGGCCGATTTCACCTGGTGCGAATGGCGGACCGCCTGTTGGATACCGAGACCGTTGCCACGGCGGGCATCGCCGATGCTGCCGCGATCCTGACCGGGTCGGTTGCACTCGCCGCGTCGCCATCCCGCGAGGCGGTGCTCGCTGCCGTGGCGCTGGCCGGTTCCGCCCGTGTGCCGGTGGTGTTCGACATCAACGTGCGACCAACGATCTGGGCCGACCAGGCAGCGTTACTGTCGGCCTGCGAGCCCGTCCTCTCGGTCGCAACCGTCCTCAAGCTAAGCCTCGACGATGCGATTCACCTGTGGGGTGCGATGACACCGAAAGCAGTGATCGAGCGAGTCCGTCACTATCCAGCCACCGTCGTGGTGCTCACCGATGGAGCCCGGGGGGTGTACCGGCTCGATGCTGAAGCGAACACCGTGGAGCACTTTCCGGTGTTTGATGTGGAGGCCATCGATCCCACAGGGGCTGGTGACGCCTTTACCGCCGCCCTGGTCTCACGCCTGGCACATCATCAGTGGTCGAGCCCGACTGACGACGATATCCGTTTCGCGATGGCGGCCGGAGCCCTGGCCACCACCCGACAGGGAGCAATTGCCGCCCTCCCAACCCGCGAGGAACTGGACGCCTTTCTGGCGTCGCGAACGAGCTGATCGTCCTGTTCGCCGATCGAGGCTGTGGGTACTTGTCTCTTGATGGCGGCGATGGAATAGTCTGACCAGAAGCTCAGGGTGAGACACGGGCGACGTTTTGGCCCAGCATCGGGCCACTGCGCGATGATGGCAGGTCGGCACCGGGCCGACCTTCAGGGACGTGCCGGCAGTCGGCGCTCTCCAGCAGGATTGGCATGCCACAGCTCCACGATCCAGTCGCGATTTCGCTCGGCCCCTTTGACATTCGGTGGTACGCGCTCTTCATCCTGGGCGGTATCGCCGCAGCCCTTTGCCTGAGCTACTGGCTGGCGGCCAAACGTGGACTCGACCCAGGGTTTCTGCTTGACATGGCGCCGTGGGTGATTGTGCTTGCGACGATTGGTGCTCGCACCTACTACGTGCTGCTTGAGTGGGATCACTTCCGGAATGACCTCTGGGCAGCGATCAACGTTCGAACCGGGGGGCTTTCGATCCATGGTGCCCTCGTCGTAGGCATCCTGGTGGTTCTGGTCTATTGCCGGATGGCAGGCCAGCCCACCCTGACCTGGCTCGACCTGATTGCGCCGGGGGCTGCGCTGGGGCAGGCGATCGGTCGATGGGGAAACTGGGCGAACCAGGAGGCTTTCGGGAAGCCGACCGACCTGCCGTGGGCAGTTACCATCGATCCCCACCGGCGTCCGGCCGGATACGAACAGTTCAGCACCTTCCACCCCACGTTCCTGTACGAGTCGCTCTTCAACCTGGCCAATGCGGCTTTACTCTCCTGGCTGGTGCTGCGCGGTCCTCGCATTTCATGGCTGCGGGCAGGCGATGTCGCCGCCACCTATCTGGTGACCTATGGTGTTGCTCGCTTTTTCATCGAACGAATGCGCACGGACTCGCTCTACATTGGACCACTGCCGGCTGCCTACTGGTTGAGTCTTGTGATGATTGCTGGTGGCATCCTGCTCTTCATCCTGAACCGCACCGTGTTTGCCTCCAGCACGGACATTGCCAAGGGAGCGGCCACATGACTCGCATCCTGCTACTCGTTCGCGCCGCCCTCTGCCTGCTGGTTTGCCTCCCCTTGCTGACGAGTTCGGCTGGGGCCGAGCAGGGAACGCCGTTACCGGAGGCAGCGGTCGACCTGGCGCGGGTGCCTGTCGATCCTGGCGCAGTAATAGAGCCCGGATTCCAGCTCGTCCAGGCGGGATGGATCGAGTTGTCAGCAGTGGCCTATGCCCTGTTTGGCGACAGCATGCCACCAGATGCCTTCGGCACGGTGGAGGCGGGATACACTGCCGGCTTTAGCCAGGTTCTGGCCCTGCTGAGCGACCGCGCAGATCCATTCAGCGAACCACTCTCCCAACTCGTGACCCTGGTGCTCGAATTTGATTCTTCGGCTACCGCTACCGAGGCAGCCGCGGAGATTCGTGACCTGCTAGAACTCGACGAGCCGACAGCAGTCGATGGCATAGACACGTGGTCGAGCCCTGACATCACTGAAGCAATCGTGGTCGACGGGGACACGGTAATCCGGGTTGCCTATATTTTCCCCGAGCAGCAATTTTCCACGCGGCAGAACACGGACTGGACTCCCGAAGCAGTCGCAGCCCTTGCCTCCGAAACTCAGGCGCGCCTCCTTGATGCCAGGGAGGCCGCCGACGCTGGTGAGGCAGCGCTCAGCCGGGCGGGATTGCTGATCCAGGGTCCCGACGCCGGGTGGACGATCACGTGGCCATATCTCCCCATCTCCCAGCACTACCGCGTGCTGGACGGTGTCGCATTGCCTTATGGTGGCGAACTCGACAGTGATCTGCTCGTGCCGGAGGGCATGGAGACCTACTACGTCTCGCGCCAGCAGCTTGGCGATGATGGCTATGACCACCTGCTCGACATCACTCTGGCGGAGTTCGCGACCCCAGCGGATGCCGAAGCTTTCGCCGCCGCGCCACCTCCGGTGCAATTCCCTCCCACGTGGTCCTTCGAGCCCACCTACGGCCCAGCTACCGAAGTGGAGCCGGGGCTCTGGCTCCAATCAGTTCGGGTCGACGGTGACGCCCTTCGAGCGACCGGGCAACGGACGATCCGGGTCGACGGCACGACCGTGCAGGTCATGCAATGGTTGGGAAGTGAACATGCGCTGACGTCGTCCGAGGGTATGCTCGAACTGACGGCGATCCAAACGGCGTGTCTCCGCAACCTGCCCGCGGCGTGTGCACCGATGAACCAGGATCTGTTCCCGGCCCCGGTTGACGACGAAAGCGCCGCGACCGGCAGCTTCCCTGACATTGGCACACCTGAACCCCGCTCCGGCGGTGACAACGTACTCGCCAGTCTGGGCTATGGCTGGGAGGTCATGCTGCCGGACGATGGCTGGGAGATTACCGACGTCCAGTTTCTGAATGGTGAGTACTACCTGCTGCAGTCAGGGCGTTCGCTGCTGTCCATCGAGAGTGCGATTAATCGGGCGGCATCGCCTCAGGATTGCCTGCTCGACGAGGTGGCGATGCTCGAGGAATTTGAGGACCGCGCTCTGATCACCCTGGGGAGCGACGACCCCACCGAGCGGAAGGCTGGCCTGGAACAGGGCCATGCCTGGGGGGTGTATACTGTAGAACCGCTCCAGGACGAACGTGCCGACCAGGAGTACACGATCCGGATCGACTGCTACACGCTCGTTTCCGGGGAGGTATCACTGATCGTCACCCACACGGCGCCACGCGACCTGTGGACCGACGAGCGGCCCAAGGGTGAGCGTTTCCGCGAGGCTTTGACGCTCCCCGACCCTTCGACTGTCGCGATAGCGACCACCCCATCCGCAGGCGACGGATGGGTTTTCGGGAGGATCCCTGCAATGGGCACCATCATGCGTATCTGGACTCCACAGGCAGCATAGACCGGATTGACCCGGCCTCTGTGCTGACCAGGACATGGCAATTGAGCGCGGCACCACAGCTACCGTGTGGTGTGAATCCGTCCATTTCGACGGGCGCGCCGATCAGATCGCGAACCTGTCCCATTTGCAGACATCACCCGCATACCCTGTATTCGGCAAACCACCCTGTGGGACCGTGTCCGCGATCGCTCGCTGGAAGGAACAACCATAACTACTTTCCAATCTGACCACGACCCAATTGACGACCTCGAAATCGAGGTTGGCGACCTCACCGATGAGCAGGACGACTGGGAGCTCGAAGACGAGCGGGATGGTCGCAAGCCCGAGTTCATCCCGACTGCCCACAAGATCGAGCGCGCGGTTCTGGTATCGGTGGATACCCCGGGCCAGGCCTGGGATGCGACCGAATCACTGGAGGAACTCGCCCGGCTTGCCGAGTCGGTCGACGTCGAGGTGGTGGGCTCGGTTTCCCAGAAGCTGGCCCACCCCCACCCGGGCACCTATGTCGGCAAGGGCAAGCTCGAAGAGATCAGGAACCTCCGCGAGGACCTTGGTTATGACCTGGTCATGATCGACGGTGACCTGACACCCACGCAGCAACGGAATCTCGAGCGAGAGCTCGACGTGCTGGTGATCGACCGCACGGCGCTGATTCTCGACGTCTTCGCCCGCCGGGCACAGACGCACGAGGGACGCCTGCAGGTTGAACTCGCCCAACTGGAATACCGGCTTCCACGCCTGACCCGGATGTGGACTCACCTTTCGCGCCAGACCGGTGGTGGCGGAGTCGGCCTGCGCGGTCCGGGTGAGACCCAGCTTGAAGCCGACCGACGCGAAGCACAGAAGCGAATCAGCTTCCTGAAGGACCAGCTGGCCCAGGTGCATCGGCATCGGCAGACCTATCGCGCCCGTCGCAAGGAGACGCCGATTGCGGTCGTCTCCCTCGTCGGGTACACGAATGCCGGGAAGAGCACGCTGCTCAACAAGATCACTGGTGCCGACGTGCTGGCGGAAGACAAGCTCTTCGCCACGCTCGACCCAACCACGCGGCGAATCCGGTTGCCAAGCGGGCGCGAAGTGTTGCTGACCGACACGGTGGGGTTCATCAACAACCTGCCGACCCAACTCATCGCCGCGTTCCGGGCGACGCTGGAAGAAATCAGTGAAGCAACGGTGCTCTGTCACGTTGTGGATGTGACGCATCCGAACGCGGCCGAGCAGGTGCAGACGGTGATGACGACGCTGGAAGACCTTGGTGCCGATGACCGGCCGATGGTGTTCGCGCTGAACAAGATCGACCGCCTGAGCATGGATGAACTCGACCATCTGGCCGAGCGGGCCGCCGAGATCGGCGCTCCACAGGACTCGGTGCCGATCTCGGCGCAGGCGGGTCTTCACCTGGATGCGCTGCTGGCCCGAATCGAAACGATCCTCGAGATCGAGGATGCATTCGTGCAGGTACGGATCGAGGTCCCGTTCGATCGGTCGGAGCTGGTGGAACGATTCCACACGCTGGGCAGGGTTGAAACGCGGGACTACGACGAGCACGGGACGACGCTGGTGGGGTGGCTTCCAGAACGGGAGATCAGCCGATTCGAGCCGTTCCTCCAGCGCGTCGTTGACGTTGATGTGACGCACGAGCAGGCTGAAGAGGCCGAGGAAAGCTCAGCGGCCTGAGCCAAAAGCGTGCGTTCCATCGGATAAATCCAGCGCCAGAGACGAAACACCCCGGCCTGCTCGGCCGGGGTGTTTTGCATCGATGCAAGAATCGTGCCGAGGCGCGAAACGGAAATGACCTCGATGCGTTATTATCTGCGAGCGGTCAGCCATGAACGTTCACACGTGGGTGTAGCTCAGCGGCCAGAGCACCTGCCTTCCAGGCAGGCGAGACGCAGGTTCGACTCCTGCCACCCGCTCCAAT
>JAEZJB010000339.1 GCA_023415845.1 Chloroflexota bacterium
CTCAACGACTGGAGGTCGATGACCCGAGTTCGATCTCCTGGCTTCCACACCACGCACCTCGCACCCAGTCCGCCACCCACGCTGGTAGCCATCCCGCGCCCGGTGCCGGAACCTGATGCCACGTTCAGCAAAGGTACCGGGGGTACACTGGCAGGTGGCAATGTCGCCACCGACCAACACGAAGGAGTCATCCATGCAGTGCCCGATCGACCAGACAGAACTCCTCATGACCGATCGTAACGGCGTCGAAATCGACTACTGTCCCAAGTGCCGCGGCGTGTGGCTTGACCGCGGTGAGCTCGACAAGATCATCGAGCGGTCCGGGTCGGCCAATCAGCCTCCAACTCGTCCCGAGTCTCGCGCCGCCACCGTCACGCCTGGTGACCGCTACCGTGACGACGATGATGACTACGAGTACGATCGCCACGGACGCCGCAAGAAGAAGCGCGGCTCGTTCCTCGAAGAATTGTTCGATTTCTAGCCAGTCACGTCTCGGAGCCCACATGACCTCACCCGACATCCTGATCGAGCGCGAGCACTTCGGCCATCACGACGGCAGGGACGTCGAGCGCTTCGTCTTGCTCAACGGCCACGGCGCTCGGGTCGCCCTCGTCTCCTATGGCGCAACCATTCAGGAAATCTGGGTTCCCGGTCGCGACGGCGAACTCGCCAATGTCGTCCTGGGCTTCGAGGACCTCGAAAACTATCTCCGTCCGCATCCCCATTTCGGCTCCGTGCTCGGGCGTCTCGCCAATCGCCTGCGCGGAGCCGCCTTTCAGCTCGACGGTCACACCTACACCATCGAATCGAAGCGCCCACCCCACAGCTCGCATGGCGGTCCGGTTCCGTTCGACCGCTACGTCTGGTCAGCCGAAGTCGTCTCCGCCGCCGGCGTGCCCGGCGTCAGGTTCACCCACGTCTCACCCGATGGCGACATGGGCTTCCCCGGCACCCTGACGGTCTCCGTGACCTACAGCTGGAACAACGACAACGAGCTCCGCCTCGATTACGAAGCCACCACCGACAAGCCGACGGTCGTCAACCTCACGAATCACTGCTACTTCAACCTCGCCGGAGAAGGCAGTGGCACCGTCGAAGACCATATCCTCCAACTCGCCTGCGACCAGTTCACCGTCACCGATGAGGACCAGATCCCCACTGGCCAGATCGCCATGGTCGAAGGCACCGGCCTTGATTTCCGCACGGCTCGCCGGGTCGGCGACGCTCTCCGCGATGGCAGCGACCCCGAGATTCGCGTGGCCCGCGGGGTGGATCACAACTTCATCATCAACCGCCCTGAACCAGACGATACCGAGCTCACCCAGGCTGCCTGGATCATGGACCCCGCCTCCGGTCGCACCATGACCACCTACACCACCGAACCCGGTGTTCAGGTCTACACCAGCAACTCCCTCGACGGCTCGATCACCGGCTTCAGCGGACGTCTCTATCGCCAGACCGATGCGATCTGTTTCGAAACCCAGCATTTCCCGAATTCACCGAACGAGCCCTCGTTCCCCACGGTGGTCCTGCGGCCAGGCAACACCCTCCGCTCCACCACCGTTTACGCCTTCGGCACCGACTAGCTCGAACGTCTTCACACCAACCATCAACCGTGCCTGCAACGAGATTGCGGAACGTTTCTGGCTGCGCTCGTTTGAGGTGGCTCGACGACGCCCCTGTCCTGGTCCGTCGCCCCGTTGACCTCAGGGCTGGAGACCCCATGCCGTTCCCGGTCCCGAAACCGCGCCTCCTCATGCCTGGGTGGCCAGTCAGGTCTGGCGGGAAAGTGTCCAGCGGGAGTCCCCTCCCGCTCCGGGGGCGCGTCAGGTAATCCACAGGTCACGGGCACGAGGTAATTCCCGTCCCACCCATCATCTATCCGCACCTTGTGCCCGCTCGGCAGGGCTCCCCGGCTATCGAGATGTACGTACGACCAATTTCTCGTCAGGTGGCGAGATTTGGTCGCTTCGATGCGTACGAAGAGTACGAGCCGGTGGCCTGTTGCCCGGTTCCGCTCGGCGAAAGGCGCTCCCGAAGTTCCGGCTCACGTATTCCCGCCGCTACTGCGCACAAACTCCCGCCCGAAATGACCATGGAACCAACGAATTCGGAGTTTGTGAGTTTTTGAGTTTGTGAAATGCAATCGCGTCCCGAACGTCTCTCCGGCCGATGACCGCCTCCGACCATCACCAATCCAAAAGTGCTACTGGCGCGATTGTGGAAATGCGTGCACGATGGAGGCGGGAATCTTCCCATCGGGACAATTGACACCATCGATTCTGGCCAGGCGCCGGACCCATCAAAGGATGCCTTCGTGAAGTCTCTTGAGCAGATCACGACCGATCGGCGCAGCGCGTTTCGGCTCGGCGCCGCCGGCTTTCTCGCCAGCGGTGTAGGCGTCCTCGCCTACGAATCGCTGACCGAGCGCGACGCCCTGTCCCAGTCCACGCCAGAAGCATCGCCCTCGGCCCACGGCCATATGGGTGCAGATCCCAATGCCACCCCCTCAGGTCTCGCCGAGCAGCCACCGCTTGTCCCGGTCGCCGGCGAACCACTGCGCGATGTCGAAGTGCTTGCCAGCAAGGATGGCCTGCTCGATATCACCCTCACCGCCAGCGTCTCGGAAACCACCGTCGCCGGCCGCAAGGTCGTCAGCGCCAACTTCAATGGCCTCTTCCCCGGCCCGACCTGGCAGGCAGCACCCGGCGACACCATCAAGGTCACGCTGGAGAACAATCTCGAAGACTGGACCAACCTCCACACCCACGGTTTCCACGTCTCGCCGCTGAACAATGGCGACAACGTCCTGCTCACCATCGAACCCGGCACCACGTTCCAGTACGAATACCAGATTCCGGACAACCATCCGTCCGGTGTCTTCTGGTACCACCCGCACCCGCATGGCATCACCGAGATGCAGAACACGTCGGGCATGGCGGGCACCATCATCATCACCGGCGGGCTCGACCACATCCCCGGCATCAGCGGGCTGACCCAGCGGAACATGTTCATCCAGTTGAATCAGTTCGCCGAATCCGGCGAACAGGTTCCCTACAACGAGCAGACCCCCGACCAGCAGATCGTGCTGATCAACGGCCAGTACCAGCCCACCATCTCCATTCGCCCCGGCGAAACGCAACGCTGGAGCTTCGCCAACGCCTCGTCGAACAATTTCTTCCTGCTCTCGCTGGCCGGTCACGCCTTCACGGTCATTGGCAAGGACGGAAACCCCTACGGCGCGCCCGAAACCGAGCTCCAGATCCTGGTTTCACCAGCCGAACGCTACGAAGTCCTGGTCCAGGCCCTCTCGACGCCTGGCACCTACGAACTGCGTCAGCTTCAGTGGGGTGTCGCCGATCAGGCCGAGCCCGATCGCCTGCTGGCCACCATGGTGATCGAGGGCGAACCAGTCGAACCCGAGGAGCTGCCCACCCAGTTGATCCCCTATGGCGACCTCCGCGAGATGCCAATCGACAACGAGCGGACGTTCATGTTCAACCCGGCGCCAGCCCCCTGGTACCAGTTGATCAACGACATCCCCTTTGACCCCGACGTGGTCAACGAAACGGTCAAGCTCGGCACGCTCGAAAAGTGGACCATCGTCAACACCACGACTGACATCCACCCGTTCCACATTCACATCAACGACTTCCAGGTCATTTCCATAAATGGCGAACCCGTCGATGCCCCCAGCCTCGCCGATGTCGTCTCTGTGCCGGCCAACGGCAGCGTCGAAATCCTCCATCGGTTCGAAGACTTCGTCGGCAAGTTCGTCTTCCACTGCCACATCCTCATGCACGAGGACGCCGGCATGATGCACATCGTCGAAGTCGTCCCGTAAGCACAAAGCGGGTGCCGGGAGTGTGACTCCCGGCACCCGCTCGTTCCCGCCTTCCGAATCAGTTGATCGAGCGTGGATCCAGCGCATCCCGCAGGCCATCGCCCAGCAGGTTGAACCCGAGCGCGGTAATTGCCAGGGCGATCCCGGGGAAGGTCGCAATCCACCACTCGTGGCGCAGGTAGCTTCGCCCCGACGACAGCATCGCGCCCCATTCCGGTGAGGGCGGCTGCGCCCCCATCCCGATGAACGACAGCGCCGCCCCTGCCAGGATCGCCCCGGCGATCCCTAGCGACGCCATCACGATCAGCGGCGACAGCGCATTCGGCAGAATGTGAACGAAGATGATTCGGGCCGGTAGTGAGCCACTCGCATGCGCCGACTCGACATATTCCTTTTGCTTGAGTGAGAGAACCTGGGCCCGCACGAGACGGGCGTAGACCGGCACCGACCCGACGCCGACCGCGATCATCACGTTCACCAGGCTCGGGCCCAGCACCGCCACGATCGCCAGCGCCAGCAGCAGGTCCGGGAAAGCCAGCATCACGTCAAGCACGCGCTGGCTCACCATATCGAAAGCCCCGCCCCAGTAACCGGCCAGCAGCCCGATGGTCATTCCCACCAGCGCCCCGATCACCACCGACACCAGGCCCACCATCAGCGACTGGCGCGATCCCACCAGCAGGCGGCTGAAAATATCCCGCCCGAAATCGTCGGTTCCCATCCAGTGCTGCGAACTGGGAGGCAGGAACTGGTCCGCCAGCACCATCTCGAGCGGATCGTAGGGAGCCAGCCACGGGCCAAACACGGCAACGAACAGGAGCAACAGAATGATGACCAGCCCGACCACGGCCAGGAGGTTCTTCCGAAAGCGGTCCATCATGATGCGTCGGGGCGTACGCTCCTGGCGACGACTACCGAGGGTAGCGAGAGCACCAGGTTCCATCGCTCCGGCGATTGACGATTGCGACACGAAAAGACCCTTCTCAGGAGTACTGGATGCGAGGATCGAGGAAGCCGTAGATCAGGTCGGCCAGGAGGTTCACACACACGTAGATGGTAGCGACGAACAGCACGATCCCCTGAATCACGGGAAAATCACGCGTCTGCAGCGCCGTCACCGCCAGCTGGCCCACCCCCGGATAGGCGAACACCGACTCGATGATGAACGCCCCGGACAACAGCCCACCAACCTGGAGCCCAACGATGGTGACCACCGGAATCATCGCGTTCCTCAGTGCGTGGCGCACCACCACACTGAAGCTCGACAACCCTTTCGCCCGCGCGGTTCGCACGTAGTCCTGGTTGAGCGCATCCAGCATGCTGGCCCGCGTCAACCGGGCGATAATCGCCGACGAAATCAACCCCAGCGTGAACGCCGGCATCACCAGGTGCTTCCACGTGGTCGCCCCCGACACCGGGAACCATTCAAGGCGCACACCGAACATCAGCATGATCATCAGGCCCAGCCAGAAGCCCGGAATCGAAATCCCGATAATGGCCACCACCATGCTGACCCGGTCGATCCAGCTGTTGCGGAACACAGCCGAGAGCACACCTGCCGTGACACCAATGGTCACGGCCACCACCAGGCTGGCAACGGTCAACCGAATCGTGTTTGGCAGGCGCGTGATGATCTCATCGAACACAGGCTGGCGCGACCGGAAGGAGTTTCCAAAGTCTCCCTGCAATACGCCCCACAGGTAGCGGAAATACTGCTCCCAGATCGGCAGGTCCAGTCCCATGTTGTGCCGCATTTCGGCAAGTCGCTCGGGTGATGGCAATGCCTGGTTCGCGAACATCAGCTTGACTGGGTCGCCCGGTACCAGGCGCACCATGATGAACACTGCCAGCGACACCCCGATCAGGACCGGAATGATCGCCAGCAGGCGATAGAGCACGTAACGAAGCATTGTCCTCTCCCAGGGTTTCCGAATCGATCCGGAAACGGGGTGGGTGTCACAGGAACCCGTTCAGTCTGGAGAATCAGGCGCACCACGTCGACGTGGCGCCAGTGCCGAAGCCGGTGGGGAAGATCCAGTACGAATGCATCCCCCCGGCTTTCGACACCCCATCAGTCACGACCGCACGACGAAACTCAGGCACCTCTCGCCATCGCGGTCACGATGGAATCTAGTCGAAGTAGGCGTCCTCATAGATGGCGGTTCCGGTCGGACCCATCTTGAAGTCCTTGAGTTCACCGCGCACGCCGGTGGCGACCAGGGTGGTCCACAGCGGAACCGCGGCCACCTCGGCAAGCGCAACCTTGTTGGCTTCGAGGTAGAGGGCTGAGCGATCTTCCTGCCCGGTCACGCGAGCGGCTTCATCAACCAGCTCGTGATATTCGGGGTTGCGGTAGGCGCCCAGCTGCGACGTACCTTCAACCATCATCTTCATCAGGTGTGGTTCCGGCCAGCCCCAGCTCATTAGGTCGAAGTCAGGCACATTCTCTTCGAGTCGGGTGAAGAGCGTGGCCGGCTCCATGGTCTCGATCTTGACGGCCATCCCGATTTCGCTGAGCTGGTTCTGGATCACCTGAGCCGAACGCTCGTTGTTGCCGGCATTCCAGGTCCACATCAACGGCTCGAGCTTGACGCCATCTTTCTCGCGGACACCGTCGCCATTGTCGACCCAGCCCGCCTCGTCGAGCAGCGCCTTGGCCTTCTCAAGGTCGTAGGTGTACCCGAACTCGGCAACGTCCGGGTTGTAAGCGAAGTGACCAGTCGGCAGCAGGCCGTAGTTCCGCACGGCCAGATTCTGGAACACGCTCGCGATGATGTCTTCGGCGTTGATGGCATGAGCCACAGCCTGGCGCACGCGAATGTCATCGAAGTAGGGACCGCGGAAGGCAGGCACTTCGCCTTCCACCAGGTCCTCCATCGTCCATTCGAGGAACCAGATGTTCGTCGCGCGCTCGGGAATGAAGACCTGGTACTGGTCATCGTCCTGGAATCGGGCCACTTCTCGCGCGGGCAGCGGAATGATCGTGACTTCGCCAGTCTCCAGCGCGGCAAGCTGGGTCGCATCCTCGGCGATGTTGCGGAAGACAAGGGCATCGGCATGCGGCCGCCCCTTGTTCTCGGCCCAGCTGTGGAAGTTCTGGTATTCCTCGTTGGGCACCAGGGTGATCTGCTCACCGGCAATCCACTCCTGGAACTTCCAGGGACCAGTTCCCACCGGATTTCGGCCGTAATCCTCATCGCCATACTTCTCGATGGCGGCCGGCGAAGCGATGCCAAAGTACGCAAGACAAAGGTTGCCCAGCAGCGGCGAGAACGACTCGGAAAGAATTAGCTTCACCGTGTATGGGTCGACCACCTCGGCACCAGTCAGCTGGGCAATCCAGCCAGCCGCCGGAGCGTTGGTTTCCGGTGCCATCAGGCGATCAAAGTTGAACTTGACTGCCTCGGCGTTGAAATCGGTCCCGTCGTGGAACTTGATTCCCTCGCGGAGCTTGAAGGTGTATTCGGTGCCGTCCTCGGAGATCTCCCAGCTTTCCGCCAGGATGCCCTCGTAGCCGAGGTCCATGTCATAGGCCACAAGCGTGTCGTAGATGTTGGTGAACACCTGGAATGAGACACCGGCCGTGGTGTGGGCCGGATCCAGCGTGTCCGAGTCGCCAACCCGGGCAACGACAATTTGGCCACCGCGCGGCTTCTCATCCTGGGCCACGGCCGCCGTGACACCCATCACGGCAGCACTGCCTGCTGCTCCGATACCAAGCGACACCATCGGGGCACTTGCGGCCAGGCGCCGTCGGCTGAGCCGATGGTCCATGGCGGCAGCAACGACGGACGAAGGTGTTGAGGATTTTCGATCCACCAGCTGTCTCCTGATCACGACGACATCTACTCCGGCCTTGTAGCCAGATGTCGCGCAATCTTTCCATCGCGATGCGAGAGCGTCAATCTGGCTATTTGGCACTATTACCACGTCTCTCCACGGCACTGCTGCAAGATGCACAAACAGCAGTCATGTGAGTTGGACACCCTGGCCCGTCAGCACATTGACTCAGCAACATTCGGCCCAAAGACCTTCTGGGCGGGTGAACCACCAGACCACCACCTGCCTGACGTGAAGATTAGCGTTTGCAGGCGACGCCTGCGCTCCCCGCGACCCGAGTGCTGGATACTGTGGAGGAGCTGCCGCAAATCACGGACAATGCCGAAAACACCGTGCAATGGCCTCCGATTCCGGAGCCGGGCTTTCCGTATTCGGCCGGGCACGACTGTCGATTGGGTCTGTGCTGGCGCGCAGGACACCGACCACTTCAGGATGTTTACCGATCATGACCAATCGAGTTTCCAGTGAACCATTCGGTGAGATAGATGGACAGACCGTCGAACGCATTACCCTGACCAACTCCATGGGGATGTCCGTCGCGATCCTCACCTACGGCGGAATCATCCAGCAGCTCTGCGTTCCAGACCGAGATGGCACCGTCACCAACGTGGCACTTGGGTTCAACAATCTGGACGACTACGCAACGAAGAGCCCCTATTTCGGCGCAATCGTCGGCCGCTATGCCAACCGAATCGCCAATGGTCGCTTCACCCTTGATGGCGTGACCTACGACGTTCCAGTCAACAATGGGCCGAACTCGCTCCATGGCGGGATCAAGGGATTCGACAAGCAGGTCTGGAGGGCGGAAATCCCTGATGATGACCGCCCGATCGGTTTACGCCTGTCTCACATCAGCCCGTCGGGAAGTGAGGGATACCCTGGCACGGTGACGACTTCCGTCGTCTATGAACTGAGCCCTGACGAACCAACTCTCCGAGTTGGCTACCACGCGACAACGGATGCGCCGACCGTGATCAACCTGTCCAATCACTGCTATTTCAACCTGGCAGGGGAAGGCAACGGCACCATTCTCGACCATGTGATCCAGCTTCGCGCCA
>JAEZJB010000348.1 GCA_023415845.1 Chloroflexota bacterium
GCCATGGTGCGACTCGACCTGAGCCGGAGCATTCCAGTCCGAGTGCTAAAGGAGAGCTGCGATGACGCACACATCCACGACCTGGCCGCATGGCGATGGGGAAATGGCCCGCCGCATTCGCGAGTACGACTGGGAAACGACCTCGCTGGGCCCGATCGCGATATGGCCGGAGCATTTGCGGGCTTGCATCGACCTCGTGCTCGACAGCCCGGTCACGATGAGCCTGATGTGGGGTGTCAATGGCATTCAGATCTATAACGACGCCTATGCCGCCCAGATCGGGATGCGCCATCCGGCGGCGCTCGGTGAATCGGCGTTCACGACATTTGCCGATGTCAGGAAGACGTTCGAGCCCCTCTTCCGCCGCAGTTTCGCCGGTGAGGCGGTGCTGGTCTCCGACATTCATTTCCAGTTCATGTGGGGGTTTCCGAAGAATGATGTCTGGTGCGATCTCGCCTACTCACCAGTTCGTGACGCTGAAGGTGACATCGCCGGGGTGCTCGCGATTCTGACCGACATTACCGACAAACGCGTCACCGAGGATCGGCAGGCGTTTGTTCTCGAGTTGAACGACCGGTTACGACCGCTGACTGACCCCGCGGACGTGCAGGCTGAAGCGTGCCGGATCGTTGGCGAGCAGTTTCAGTCTGACCGGGCGTATTACGTGGAGATCGACGAGGCCAGCGGGCTGGCCCTGGTTGAGCGGGATTACGTCCGGGGGCAGGGACCGAGCCTTGCCGGAACCCACCCGCTTGCTCCGTTCAACGCTGTCCTCGAATCCCTGCGAGAAGGGCGGCCGTTCGTCTGCGACGACGTGGCGGACGATCCGAAGATCAGTGACAACGACCGGCCCGCCTATATCGAACGCGGTTTGCGCTCGTTCCTGAGCGTCCCCCTGATCAAGGCGGGAGCGTTGATCGGGGCAATGTCGGTGACGATGGAGGTGCCGCGCCAGTGGACCGATGGTGAGGTCGACATGGTTCAGCACACCGTCGAGCGGACGTGGGAGGCGATGGACCGCGCCCGCGTGGCCGAGGCCCTGCAAAGGAGCGAGGCGCAGTATCGAACGCTGTTCGAATCCATCGACCAGGGCTTTTGCACGATCCAGATGCTCCATGACGATTCGGGGGTGCCGATCGATTACCGGGTATTGAGCACCAATCCCGCGTTTATCCGGAACACCGGGCTGGTGAACGCCGAAGGGAAGCGGATGCGGGAGCTGGAACCGGCGCACGAAGCGTTCTGGTATGCGACGTATGGGCGCATTGCAGAGACCGGCGTCCCCGAGCGCTTCGAGTCTGAAGCCGCCGCGCTGGGCCGCTGGTACAGCGTCTACGCCTATTCGGTGGGTGAGCCCGAGGAACGCCGCCTTGGCGTGCTGTTCGAGGACATCACCGCCCGCAAACTGGCGGAAGCCGAATTGCGCGAAAGCGAAGAGCGATTGCGGGCGATCATCGAGGAGGCGAAGGACTACGTGATCCTCAGCAGTGACAGCGAGGGGATCATCGATAGCTGGTATCGCGGCGCGGAGGAGATTCTCGGGTGGACCGAATTCGAAGCGATCGGCCAGCCGATCGACCTCATCTTTACCGCCGAGGATGTGGCCGCCGGAATCCCGACCCTGGAGCGGACGACTGCCCGCGAGAAGGGGCGGAGCACGGACATGCGGTGGCACCGGCGCAAGGATGACTCCCTGGTTTTCCTCGATGGCGTGGCCCGGGCCCGGCGAGGCCCAGGGGGTGAGTTTCTGGGCGTCTTCAAGATTGGCCAGGACATCACCGAGCGCCGGATCGCCTTTCAGCAGCGACAGGAGGACCAGGAGCGCGTCAGGCAGGACCTGGCACGGCGCGTGCGGTTGGCGACGGCCGAATTGCGGGCACTCTCCCGGCGCCTGTTGGTGGTGCAGGAAGACGAACGCCGGCGGCTGGCACTGGAATTGCATGACGAAATCGGCCAGGCACTCACCGGCCTCGGACTGCAATTGGGGAACGCTTCGAGCGTCGATCCCCAGCTGCTGATGGACGCCCGGCGGACAGTGGCGGGGCTGACCGAGCAGGTGCGGAACCTTTCGATGGAGTTGCGGCCGGCAACTCTGGACACACACGGCTTGTTGCCGGCCCTGCGCTGGCACCTCGAGCGATACCAACGCCAGACCGGAATTGCCGTCGAACTGCGGCAGGAAGGAGCCGACCGGCGCTTTACTCCCGCCGTGGAAGTGGCGGCCTATCGCATCGTGCAGGAGGCGCTCACCAACGCCGCCAGGCATGGGAAGGCGGAGCATGCCGTGGTGCAACTCTTTGCCGATGATGTCGCGCTGACCGTCAACATCAGGGACCATGGCCTTGGGTTCGACGCCACATCCACCGCGCCGGGAAGTGGACTGGGTGGGATGCGGGAACGCGCGGAATTGCTGGGCGGGACGTTCGAGATCGACGCCAGACCGGGCAATGGCGTGGCCCTGACGGTGGAACTACCGCTTCAGGATGATGCATTCGACGACGAAAACGGGGATTCCTGATGATTACGACCGTGCTGGCGGATGACCATCCCATCGTGCGTCAGGGGCTACGCTCCCTCCTGGAGGCGTCGGGTCGGTGCCGGATCGAGGGTGAAGCCGCGAACGGATTGACGGCCATCGAGTTGATTACCGAATTGCAGCCAGACCTGGCGGTGCTCGATGTCCAGCTTCCCGACCTCGACGGACTGGAGGTGGCGAGGCGAACCCGCGAACAGTCGCCGAAGACGCGGGTGCTGATCCTGTCGATGCATAGCGAGGAGGCGTTCGTGCTCGACGCACTGGCCAACGGAGCCATGGGCTACGTCCTCAAGGAATCGGCCACCACCGATCTGCTGGCGGCGATCGATGCGGCCATGACCGGCCGGCGGTACCTCAGTGCACCCTTGGCGGACCGCGCGGTCGAGGCGTATGCCAACCAGGGCGGGACCGTTTCCCGGTCACCAGACCGCTACGACCTGCTGACCAACCGGGAGCGGGAGGTTCTGCAGCTGACCGCTCAGGGACTCAGCACTGCCGAGATCGGGGAGCGGCTTTCGATCAGCCCACGCACGGCCGAAACTCACCGGACCAATCTTCAGCGAAAGCTCGGCCTGCAGGGAACGGCCGACCTCGTGCGCTTTGCGGTCGAGCGCGGTCTGCTGCCGCGAGCAGACTAGGTTCACCTCCGGCAGGGACAGCATCAGCACGGAGCAATCGGGCACGATCTACGAGGTCTCCGTAGCGTCGACCACGTAGTTCTCCGGATATGGTGGAAATACCGTTCTCGGTAAGGTGAATGGGACGACGTTTCAATCGCTGGCAGTGTCACGAGGACACAGCTTGTGAAAGGGTCCCGCCATGACACCGAACGCACTGGGAAATTTCATCCGCGAGCGAAGGATGGATCTCGGACTCACCCAGGAAGCGCTCGCCGAACGGATTGGGCCAACCGTTCGCCAGGCCGAAATATCGCGCCTGGAACGCGGACAGGTGACCATGCCGCATCGCAAGCGGATGGAACAGATTGCCGCAGCGCTTGATGTGAGCCTCGGCACGCTTCTGCATTGCTCGGGTTGGCTGACGCATGACGAGCGCGAAGAGGTG
Source organism: Chloroflexota bacterium (assembly GCA_023415845.1). Lineage (GTDB taxonomy): Bacteria > Chloroflexota > Chloroflexia > Thermomicrobiales > UBA6265 > JACCYX01. The sequence continues at coordinate 3,602 of JAEZJB010000348.1, forward strand.
GACGCCGGCGATGCTCTCGAGTGGAGCGAGCCGGAACTTGCCACGCGGCGGGAACTCTCCGAATTGCGCGAGACACTCAAGATGGCGATCGATCGGCTGGCCGACATGGAAAGGCGGGTCCTCGCGGAGCCGTCAATGGGTGGGCGCAGTCAGGCCTGGTGAGATGGAGGGCGACCCCGTAGGATGCGCAGGAGCCGACCAGGTCGTTACCCCTTGATGCCCGAGTGCGTCACGCCTTCCATGAAATAGCGCTGGAACAGGAAGAAGAGCAGGATCATGGGGACGGTGAAGATGACCGAGGCGGCCATCAGCAGCGACCATTGATTGCCCAGCTCCTTGAATGACTCCTTCATCGTTCCCAGGCCCAGGGCCAACGTGTAATTGTCGGGGCTGTTGAGGTAGATGAGCGGACCCATGAAGTCGTCCCACTTCGCATTGGCTTCGAAGATGGCCACGGCGACCAGCGCGGGGCGGACGAGCGGCAGCATCAACGACCAGTAGATGCGGAAGAACCCGGCGCCATCGACGCGGGCGGCATCGACCAGATCCTGCGGGATGGTGAGCATGAACTGGCGCAGCATGAAGATGTAGAAGGCCGAGCCGAACAGGTTTCCGGCCCACAACGGCCAGAAGGTGTTGACGGCGCCAAGCTCGTTCCAGATCAGGAACGTGGGGATCATCGTGACGGCGCCGGGCAGCAAATAGGTGCCGATGACGAGGGCGAAGAGTGCCTGGCGACCCCGGAAGCGAATCCGGGAAAAGCCATAGGCCACCAGGGAACTCGACATCACGACGGCCGCCACTGCCAGCACGGTGATCACCAGGGTGTTCCACAGCCAGGTCATCACGGGCGCCACGTCAAAGACGTCCTGGTAGTTCTGCCATCGCCACTCGGTCGGGATCCAGTTGGCGGAGAAGACCTCGGACGCGGGCTTCAGCGAGGTCAGCACCAGCCAGACGAACGGCAGGCAAAAGACGATCGTGAGGGCGACGAGCGCGGTGTAGATCGCGATCGTACCGATGTTCCAGCTGCGGTGTCCGGCAGGCTGGGCCCGTTGCTCTGTTGGCCGGGACGCTTCCAGTGACTGGGACATGCTCATGGGGCGGGCTCCCTGTTGCGGGCGGCGTCCATCAGGCCGACTCGCCATGTTCGTAGTAGACCCACCGCTTCGAAAGGTGGAACTGGACGAGGGTTACGGCGAGGATGATGAGGAAGAGCAGCCAGGCGATCGCCGAGGCATATCCCATCTGGAAGTAGCCACTGCCGAAGGCGCGCTTGAAGAGATACATGACGATGAACAGGGCGGAGTTTTCGGGGCCGCCATCCTTGTCGAACATCACGTAGCCCTGGGTGAAGACGCCCAGTGCATTGATGATGCCGACGGTGGCGAGGAAGAACGTCACACCCGAGATCATGGGCAGGGTGATGGTGCGGAAGCGATGCCAGGCGCTCGCTCCGTCGAGCCGGGCCGCCTCGTAGAGATCGCGGGGTACACCCTGCAGCGCGGCCAGGAAGAGGATCATCGCCGCGCCCATCATCCATAACTGGGAGACCACAATCGTGGGTTTCGTCCAGGCTGGATCGACCGTCCACGCCGGAGCCGGGAGATGGAGCCAGCGGAGGAACCGGTTGACCAGCCCGTCGTTGGGATTGAGGATCCAGACCCACAGATAGGCCGTGGCGACCGCCGGGGTCATCGATGGCAGGTAGAACGCCGTGCGGAAGATGCCTCGCATCCGGCGCGCCTCGTTGAGCAGCAGCGCGACCCCGAGTGCCGTCGCGAGATGGAGCGGCACGTACATCAGGGTGTAGATGAACGTGTTGCGCAGGGCGAGCGGAAACAGGCGGTCGCGCGTGAAGAGCCGCTCGTAGTTTTCGAGCCCCACCCACTGCGGCGAACTGATGACGTCGTAGCGGGTGAAGCTGAAGTAGAGCGAGGCCAGGAACGGAAAGGCCGTGAAGACGGCGAAGCCGACGAGCCAGGGGCTGATGGCGAGCCATCCCGCCCGGGTTTCTTCGGAGAATCCGCGGCGGCGAGTCGGCGCCTGGGGGGCGTCGGTTCGCTCGGCCGTGGATGAGGCGACGGCGGTCATGCGCTCAAAGTCTCGAGCAGCGAACCCATTGGTCGGTTCCTTTCCGTTCCCGCGACGACCTAGAACGAGTCCATGGCGTCCTGGGCCGACTGGTTGGCCTGCTCGAGCGCCTCGCGGGCGTCGGTGCCGCCGAGCGCCGGCTCCACGCCCTCATCGGCCATGATGTCTTCCAACTGGCCGGCCACGGGCGAGCGGCCGATCTCCCGGTTTTCGCTCTGCTCGAGAATCTGGGGGAAGAGCTTGACGGCATCGTCGAATGGACCGGCGACAGGGACGTAGATCTCGTCAATCTGCATCTGGTCGGCGGTCTTCGAGCCGGTGAGGGAGGGGATGAATGGTCGTTCGCCTTCCTGCTCGCGCAGGGCCCGGGTGGCCTCGGCCCCGATTCGCCAGGTGTCGTCGGTGTGGAGGAACTTGATGTACTCCCAGGCGGCATCCGGGTTCTTCGCGCCGGCGGGGATGTACC
>JAEZJB010000353.1 GCA_023415845.1 Chloroflexota bacterium
CGGGAAGATCGGCGACGCCGCCTGGCGGACCGATTCGCCGTGACCGTGGTGGAGACCAACGACGAGGTGGCCCAGCTGGCCGACCTGGTCTTCCTGACCATCAAGCCGCAGGTATTGCCCCAGGTGATGGGCGAGTTACGGGGCAAACTGAGGTCGAACCAGGTCATCATCTCAATCCTGGCCGGCGCCCCGTTGCGGGCGTTGCGGCGGGGTCTCGAGCATGGGGCGATCGTGCGGGTGATGCCCAACACACCGGCCCAGATTGGTGAGGGAATGTCGGTGTGGTTCTGCACCGAGGACGTTTCGGAGGAGCAGCGTGCGCAGGTGCGGGCGGTCCTGGCGGCGCTGGGCGAGGAAATCGAGGTCGACACCGAGAAGTACGTCGACATGGCGACGGCGTTGTCCGGCACGGGGCCGACCTACGTGTTCCTGATGATGGAGGCGTTGATCGACGCCGGCGTGCATATGGGCTTCCCGCGCCGACTCGCCGAGGAGATTGTGCTGCAGACGGTCTCGGGGTCGGTCGACTTTGCCCGACATTCCGGCAAGCACATGGCGGAACTGCGGAACATGGTCACCTCGCCGGGCGGGACGTCAGCCGAGGCGATCTACCAGATGGAAAAGGGAGGTCTGCGCACGGTGCTCTCCAAGGCGGCATTCGCGGCCTTCCAGCGGACGCAGACGCTCTCCGCCGAGCAGGAGAAGTACCTCGCGCGGGAGGATCAGGAGCGCGATCGGTAGTCCCGCAGGTTGAAGGACCGCGTGTCGCGTGGTGGTTCAGTGACTCAGATGCTGCGTGAGTCGGGTCAGGCGTTGCGCAGGAGAGGCAGGCGGGCGCCGTATTTCTCGACCAGCACCTCCATCTTCTCGTCGCCGTCCGGGACGTTCATCGACGGGATGACGGGCGGATCCTCGCCGCGCCGGGCCATGATCGCGGCGGCTTCGACCACGATGGCGTTGATGATTGCAAGGCCGATCACCGAGGACGCACCACCAACCGGGGAGTCCACGCCCGGGAGCTTGACGAGTGCGTCCCCGTGCGGGACACGGGTATCGATCGCCAGATCGACGACGTCGCTGAGTCGCTGGCCGTCGGAGGTACGAGCTGGCACTCCTTGGTAATGCTCGACGGACGAGATCGATACCGTTTTGGCGCCGCGGGCAGAGGCGGCGAGCGCAGCGTCGACCGGAACCGGGTTCACGCCGGAATTGCTGATGACGAAGACCACCTCGCCGGGGCGAATGTCCTGGGAATTGATCACGACCGAACCGTACCCCTGGCTGCGTTCGAGCAGGGTGGCGTTGAGGTGGCCGAGGAAGGTGAGATTGGCATCGAGCAGCGGGTTGAGAGGGAGCATGCTGCCCGCACGGTGGAAGACCTCTTCCGCGACCATGTGGGAATGACCGCTGCCGAAGAGATGGACCACCCCACCCTGCGCCAGGGAATCGGCCATCCAGGTCGCGGCAGTTTCAATCTTCTCGCCATCGGTGGCGACCACCTGCTCAAGGATGTCATAAAGGCGACGAAGATAGGTGTGATAGGCAGCCATCGGATCCCTCCACGCTGGGGCGCCACGGTGCGCCTCGTACAGCGGAACTGGCCGATTTTCGCATGCCAGGGTAGTGCGGGCCAATGCAGAAGCGTCTACCGGCCCGCGCGGGCGGCATCACGTCAAGTGGTGACTGCACCCGATGGCGGTTCGTGCGAAGATGGACGGGTTACTGTCGACTCGATCGCTGGAGACCACCATGACGATACCCACTCGACCGTTCGGCACCACTGGAGAGCAGGTTTCGCTGCTTGGACTCGGTGGCGCCCACATTGGCGGCAAACCATCCGAAGCAGAGGGCATCCGCATCATTCATGAAGCGATCGATGCCGGGGTGACCTTTCTCGACAACGCCTGGGAATACAACGACCGGGAGAGCGAGCGGCGGATGGGCAAGGCGCTCGCGGAGGATGGCTACCGGTCGAAGGTCTTCCTGATGACCAAGGACTGCGCCCACGACCGCGTGGCCTCGCACTCGATGGAAAAGCTCGAGGAAAGCTTGCGGGCGCTCAAGACTGACTACCTTGACCTGTGGCAGATCCACGAAGTGGTCTGGGATGCCGATCCCGAGCGCATTTTTGCGCCTGGTGGATCGGCGGAGGCGATGCTGAAGGCAAAGGAGCAGGGGAAGGTTCGCTACATTGGGTTCACCGGCCACCGGCACCCGGAGATCCACAAGCAACTCCTGAGCCAGGGGTTCCCGTGGGACGCCGTGCAGATGCCACTCAACGTGCTCGACGCGCACTACGCGAGTTTCGAGCAGGAGATTCTGCCGATTTGTGCCGAGCAGGGGATTGCGGCGATCGGCATGAAGACGTTTGCGGGCGGGCACCTGCAGGACACCGGCTGCGACATCACGCCGGAGGAAGCGCTGCGGTACGCCATGAGCCTGCCTTCGCCGGTAGCATCGGTAATCTCCGGGATCGATTCGCTGGAGGTGCTGCGGAAGAACCTTGCAGTTGCCAGTGACTTCGTGCCGCTAACCGCCGAGGAGCGGGAGGCCCTGCTCGCGCGGTCGGCCGGGTTCGCCGAGGGTGCATTGGCCGAGCCATTCAAGTCGACCAGGAAGTTCGACGCGAAATGGGGCCGGATGGCAAACGACTATCCGCTGACCGGAAACTGACCCACGACGTTCGCCCGGTGGGCCGACAAGGAAGCCCCGCTCTCCCAGGAGAGCGGGGCTTCCTTCTTTGTGCAGCATTCTGGTGGATGCTACGGCGTCAGCGTGCAGGAGTCGAGGACTTCCTGGGGAAGGGTGCCGAGCGTGAGCTGAAGCTCGATTTCGTTACCGTTCCGGAAGACGGTGAGCGTGACCTGGTCGCCCGGTTCGTAGTCCAGCATGATGGCGGCGAGGCCACGGTCGATGGTGATCTGCTCACCATTGATCTGGAGTATCACGTCGTCGACCTGAAGGCCGGCTTCGTCCGCTGGGGTGCCTGCTCCGACATCGGTGACAAGGACGCCGCCTGGATAGTCGAGGTTATTGGCTGCGAACTCGCCCTCGGTAATTGGCTGGTTGGTGATCCCGAGGTAGGGGGCCGAGATGCGACCATCACGAATGAGTTGTTCGGCGACAGTTTTGACCGTGGTTGACGGTACGGCGAAGTAGAGTCCCTGAACAGGAGTGCCATCCTGAGTGAGCGGCACGCCAAGCGTGTTCACCCCCACCACCTGGCCCTGCAGGTTGAACAGGGGTCCGCCGGAGTTGCCCGGATTGATTGCCGCATCGTGCTGGATCAGGTTCGAGTAGTTCTGACAGTTGCTAAGGCCGCCAAAATCGTCCCGGCCGAGGGCGCTGACGATGCCGGCCGTGACCGTGTTCGGGAACTGGCCGAGAGGCGAGCCGATGGCGACGATGGTTTCGCCTGGACGGAGCGTGTCGGAGTCACCGAGCTCAACCACAGCGGGGACATCACTCGGGTCGATCTTGACCACCGCGAGGTCGTCGCGGGCGTCGGTGCCGACGAGTTCTGCTTCGACCAGGGTGCCATCGTAAAGGGCGACTGCGAATTCGTCGCCGGCCGTGACCACATGCCAGTTGGTAACGATATGACCCTCTTCGTCGATGATGAACCCGGTGCCGGCGCCCTGAGTGACCTCGACATCCTCGCCCATGCCGTTCTGCAGGTAGGTGAGGTTATAGACCGTGACCACGGCGGGGAGGACCTGTTCGACAAGGTCGTCGATTTCCAGGTCGACCTTGTCGTCCTGGGCGAGGAGAGGGGCCGACGTTGGCAATGAGTCGGCTGCCAAAGCCGAGGCGCCACCGGAGCCGGACGCGAGGAGGCCGAAAACAACCATGACTGCGACCAGCAGTCGCCGCAGAACATGCTCAGAGATTGCCATGTACGCCTGTCCCTTCATCGAGCGAAGCACCTGTGCTGGAGATGGCAGTGTTGATGCCAAGCATACACCTGAGACTGCGCTGGTCGGGCTGGATTGAGGCGTGAAACCTGACTGCATAGTGGGTCAGGTTTCCAGGCGAGCCGTCTGTCCGACGTCTATGGTGCGGTGGGCGTGGCGACCGGCGGAATGGCGATCGTGATGCCAGGCAGGTTGACGGAGAAGATGGTGACGTTGGCGATGTCCTGAACTTGCTGAACCAGGCGACATGGTAGCCCTTCAGCGTCCAGTGCCAGTTCCTGCTGGATGCCATTCGGTACGCCGAATGTCCAGGTGTTGCAGGTGCGGCCATCGATATCGATCGGGTCACCAGGGAACGCTTCGAGGGCGCGGGTTTCGTCGCTGACCATGCCGACGGGCGACTGGACGGGTGCCAGGAGCCAGCTCACCTGTGCTGCAATGCTCGAGGTCGATGTGGCAGTGCGGGGATCAACTTCGATCCAGGCATCGGGTCCCACCAATGGTGCAATGGCGGCGGCGACTATTTGCCCGCGCATGAAGACGCGTCCGCCCACTGCGATCTGTTCCTCGATCACGTTCCCGTCGACCATGCGGACCACATGGCGTCGATCGGGCTTGATGCTCGTTTCGACCGTTACTTCACCGGTAGCAGGAGGAGTAACGGTGACCTCGCCCTCGATGGTCCAGAACGTCGTTTGCAGTGACTCGACCGAACCCCAGGCGGCGTTGACGCGATCAACGAGGTCACCGACGGTGGTGCCTCCCGGAGAAATTGTCGGCAAGGCGGTGGCGGTAGGTTCGACGGTCGGCTCGGCTGGCTCGGACGTGGTCGAGCAGGCAGAAAGCACCAGGGCCAGGAGGAGAATGAGGGCGTAGCTGCGCGGGAGGTTCACGTTGCGGACTTTCGATGGAGGAGGAGAGAGCAAGGAGCCACGGTGGTCCTTACTCGAGCATGGTGTCAAGGGCGTCACGTAGCTCACGCAGGCTCGCGGTAATGTCCGGATCGTTGGCATTCGTCGATGCCATTGCAGCGAGTGAGCGGGCAAGGCGATTGACGTCCTGGGTGACTCGTTCGTCGCGATACCGACCGCTGTTCAGCACTGCATTGAGGGTGGAGAGTCGCTGCCGGCTGCGTGGTGAGCCGGTTCTGGCGTCGCGAATCGCGCGGAGCAGGGTGCGGGATTGGGCCCTGACCTGTTCTGCATCACTGGCGAAGACGAATTCCCGCACTCGCTCGAGCATTTCGACGGCCGATTCACTGGGCAGGGGTTCGGCTTCACGATAGGCGCGGGCGAGCCGTTCGGTCTCGGCATTGGAGAGATCGGATTCGAGGAGTACGGCGTGCAAAGCAGCCTGGCGGTCCTCGGGGAGACCCTGGAGCACGCGAGTCTGCTTTTCGCTGAGCACGCCCTGCCGAATATCGTCCTGCACGGCAGGCGGGAGCTTCTCGGTGCCGAGCAACTGAAAGAGGCGTGACCGCTTGATGCCGACTGTCTCGGCCACGACATCCCAGGGTGGATCGCCAAGCTGCGAACGCAGCGCCCTGAGCGCGGCCGCGCGATCGACGGCATTGAGGTCGTCGCGGACGACGTTTTCCATGAGTTGCTGAACCAGCCGCCGCTCGGCTGGGACATCGCGGACGACGGCGGGAATCTCCCGGAGTCCGGCCAGTTTTGAGGCGCGCCAACGTCGCTCGCCGTGCACAATGACGTAGGTGCCGAGGTCTTCGTCGTAGCGGACGGCGATCGGCTGGAGAACGCCCTCGGACCTGATGCTGGCCGCAAGTTCTTCGAGCCGATCGGGGTCGAATGTGCGGCGTGGTTGATCGGGATCCGGTGCAATGCGGTCGAGCTCGATCACCTTGGCGCTCGTCAGGTCGGTGACACCGACTGCCTGCTGCCGCGTGTCCTCGAACAGGGCATCGACGGAGAATCGGCGACGCCCTGTCCCCTTTCGCTCGGTCATACGCTGTCCCTTTCACCCGCCGCGGTGATCCATTCGCCGACTTCACGGTAGGCAGCGGCGATGGAGGATTTCGGCATGTAGGTCAGGACTGACGTGCGCTCCGCGGTGGACTCCGCTCCGCGCACCGAGAGGGGCACGACCGGAAGCAACTCCAGCTGTGGGAACTGTTCTTCAAGGGTGGCAAGCATGTCGGCGGCGAGCCGCGATGAATGATGGACCTTGGTGGGGAGAAAGCCGAGGACGATGAGATCGGGATTGAGTCGCTTGATGCGGCCAATGGTTTCGAAGAGGCGACGGAGGACCATGATCGAGAGGGGGTGCGGCTCGATTGGGATCACGAGTTCTTCGATGGCGACGAGGATATTGATGGAAATGATATTCAGGGCGGGCGGAGCGTCGATCAGGACATAGTCGTAAGCAGCGAGATCCGCGGAGCCAAGGCGGTTGTCCAGCTGCCGTTCCCGTTCCAGCACATTGAGTAATTCGAGCTCAGCGGCGGCGAGATCCGGATGCGACGGGAGGATCTCGACGTGCGGAATGGTGGTAGGCAGTGCCACATCGGCGACAGTGACCGACTCGTCGAGCAGCAGATCGTAGACCGAGAGATCGATGGATGTGACGTCGATCCCGATGGCCATCGACAGGCTGGCCTGGGGGTCAAGATCGATTGCCAGCACACGGTGTCCCTGCTCGGCAAGCGCAGCAGCGACATTCAGGGTGCTGGTTGTTTTGGCGGTGCCGCCTTTTTGATTGAAGAAGCCGATGATGCGGGGCATGGATGGGAGTGCTCACAGCGTGCGGGACCGGGTGATCTTTCCCGGTGCAACCCCGGCGAGATACCGATCTCCAGTGTGGCACTCCGTAGCGGTGACAGACAAGTCGATGACACGGCAAGGCCCGGACGGTTTGGCCGTCCGGGCCCTGATAACGTCCTGGGCTGTCGGGTTTCGATCAGGCATTGAATTGCGGTTCGGTGGCGCAGGCATCGGGCTCGATGCGCTGGCCGATGGAGATCAGTATCGCCGCAATGCGCTGACGGAGGCGCTCGGTCAGGGAAAGCCGGTCGGAAGTGGCCTGCAGAATCTGCTGGCGAGTGTTCAGCTTGCGATCGAGATCGGTCAGCCGCTGGTCAACGACCATGGTGTTGAGGTGGTACATCTTTTGGTGCTCCAGATGCTGGCGCTGGACGTCCAGCCGAGAAGGTGGGGGTTGAGAATCGTGGTCATGAAACGGGCTGGGAAAGAATGGAACCATGTCAGCCTCCTTTATTTCGTGAAACAGGCGAGTGGGATCGATGCGAAGCGCGTAATTCGCAGGGAAAATGAAAATGTGATTTTGGGGAGTCTCTTGCCCAATGTGGATTGCCGCCAGGCAGCGGGCAGCAAAAAACCCGGGCTTCAAGGTTGCCCGGGCTTCAGAAATGACGTGCGGTCTGGAAAATCCGCTACATCATGACCGAGTTTGAACCACAGGCAGGAGGTTGGTAACCATGCCGGCTGTCTCCCAAGCATTTACGAGTCCAGTGTTCAGCATGCCGTCGTCTCCTTTCCTGTAAACGTTTCAGTGACTCGGATGGTTCCAGCCACCAGGGCGGGGCCGAAACAGCGTGGCTCTCTCCAACGCTCGATCATCATAGGGCCACACCATATTCATTGTCAATATCTTTTTCGATAAATTGTCGAACGAATAAATCAGCTGGCGAGCGCCCGTTCCTGCGCGGCAGGTTGGGGGCGTTGTTGCCAGGGCCAGCGAACGGGCAACGGGAACGGCAACCAGCGATTGATCAGCAAGGAGACGGCGATCACTCCCCAGCCGCCCACGACATCGAGCCAGTAATGATTTCCGGTCACGATGACGGTGACAGGTACCAGTAGCGCCAGGAAGGTGCCAACAAGAATCCCGACCCGTTTCCAGGGAAGGGCGTGGGCGATCATGATGCCGGCTACCAGGGACCAGCCACAGTGCATGCTGGGCATGGCGGCGAATCGATTGGCGGTGACGATACCGGATTCAGAGAAATAGTTCGGCCCATAGACGGCGAGCGTGTCCACGAAGGGCCAACCGTACGGCTCCATGAATCTTGGTGGGGCCAGAGGATAAATGGCATACCAGGGGAGGGCGACGATCATCGTGATGATGAAGACGCGCCGGAGATAGAGGTACCGAGCAGGTGCGAGGGCGAGCAGGATAATCGCGCAGGCGTAGAAACCATACATGTAGTAGGCGTAGACGTTATTGAACGCCTTGATCAGGAAGGTATTCTGGTCAAGTACCCAGCGTTGCCAGTCGAGTTCGAAGTTCAGTCCAAGCTTGCCCTGCAGCCACAGGACATCAAGAGCGTGGTTGTAGGCAACCGACTCGGCGCGCGTAATGAACGTCTTGCGCACCATCTTGTAGGCCTGGAAGAGGGCCAGGAAGAGGAGAATCTGGGAAACAGCCCAGAGCAGAATCCGTGGCCAGCTCTGGCGGGCTGGCCACGAAGGCGGAGTGTCGATTTCGGGCTGCGGCAGGAAGAGACGGCCGTGCGTATTCAAGGCATTCCTCTCGACGGCGTGGCTCGACGCTGGATCACCAGCCTCGCAAGGACGTTGGTGTGATGATGATCACCTGCGAGTACTGGCCCAGCATGGTATCCGGGTTCATGTTTAGCCTGGCGAGGCCGGCCCGGTACTTTTCGACGTAATCCGGAAACTGTTCGATATCAGCCCCGGTCAGCGGTGTCTCCTGGAGCCGAGCCTCTGCCTGGAAAATGGTGACACGGTCACCCTCTTCGTCCGTATTGAACGAGAGTGCAACATGCGGGTTGTTGCCGATATTGCGGACCTTTGGTGCACCGGGCTCACTGAAGATGATGATCTCTCCGTCCCGCCAGATGAACCATACCGGGCTGGGTTGGGGCCGTCCCTTCGGGCTGACGGTGGTCAGCCAGACCACCTCTTCAGTCTCGAGTTGATGAAGCACACGCTGTCCCAATTCCGACGTGAAATCGATGCTCGACATGGTGGTCTCCCTGGATTCCGAAGATACGGTGCCCGTTCGATGCTGTCGCGGAGCGTGCTAGTCGGGGCTAATTGCCCCCGACTCGATAGTTTGGTGCTTCCTTGGTTACGGCGACGTCGTGCGGGTGGCTCTCGCGCAGTCCGGCGGCCGTAACCTGAATGAACTGGGTGTCATTTCGAAGGGACATAATGTTGGCCGCGCCAACGTATCCCATCGCCGAGCGGAGTCCGCCGACGAGCTGGTAGACGAGCGGGGCGAGCGATCCCTTGTAGGCCACGCGGCCCTCGATGCCCTCGGGAACGAGCTTGGACACGTTCCCGATGTCCTCCTGGAAGTAGCGGTCTTTGGAGAAGGATCGGGCCTTCATTGCTCCGAGGGAGCCCATGCCCCGGTACTCCTTGAAACGTTCGCCCTGGAAGATGATGACTTCGCCGGGGCTTTCGTCGAGCCCGGCGAAAAGGCTGCCAAGCATGACCGCGTCGGCACCGGCGGCAATCGCCTTGGCGATATCGCCGGAGAACTGGATACCACCGTCTCCAATGACGGGAATGCCGCGAGGATTGGCGACCCTGGCAACTTCGTTGATGGCGGTGATCTGGGGAACGCCGGTACCAGAGACCACCCGGGTGGTGCAGATGGAGCCCGGTCCGACCCCGACCTTCAGCGCATCCGCGCCGGCATCGATCAGCGCGGCCGCTGCCGCTCCGGTGGCAATGTTCCCGGCCATGATTGGCACGTCGTAGATCGACTTCAGGCGGCGGACGGTCTCGATGACACCGATGTTGTGGCCGTGGGCCGTATCGACGACCAGCAGGTCGACTCCGCTGGCGACGAGGGCAGCCGCGCGATCTTCCGAATCCTTGCCGACGCCGATCGCGGCCCCGACGCGGAGCCGACCCCGCTCATCCTTGGTGGCGTTCGGGTACTGGATCTTCTTCTGAATGTCCTTGACGGTGATGAGACCGGTCAGGAAACCGTTCTCGTCGACGACCGGAAGCTTCTCCACTTTGTGCTGGTGGAGGATTTCGCTGGCTTCGTCAAGCGTGGTGCCGGTCGGGGCGGTATAGAGCGGATAGCTCGTCATCACGTCGCGGATGAGCTGGTTGCCGTCCTGGTTGAAGCGGAGGTCCCGGTTCGTCAGGATGCCCACGAGGCGACCATCCGGGTCGGTGATGGGTACGCCAGAGATGTGGTAGCGCTCCATCACCGCAAGAGCATCGGCCACTGGCTGGTCCGGGCCGAGGGTCACTGGCTCGACGATCATGCCCGACTCGGAGCGTTTGACCTTGTCGATCTCGGCGGCCTGGTCCTCGATGGAGAGGTTGCGGTGGACGATGCCAATGCCACCCTCGCGGGCCAGGGCGATGGCCAGGCGGGCCTCGGTGACGGTATCCATCGCCGACGACAGTAAGGGAATGTTGAGCCGGATATTGGCGGCGATGCGGGTGCTGGTATCCACCTCGTTCGGAAGCACGTCGGACCGGGCTGGCAGCAGGAAGACGTCGTCGAACGTCAATCCGAGGCCAACGAACTTGTCTTCACGCATGGCAGTGGTTGGCCAACTGGTGGAATCGGAAGTAGCGGGGGCTGCTGGCGGAGACTGGACCGTCATGCTCATGAGACAGGAACTCCTGGATTGGCGGGCGCCGGGTGGGGGCATCACGATGGGGAGCATCGCGAACGATGCCCAAGTTTACCGCAGGCCGAGGCGACCCATCAGTTCGACCGCGAAAGATCGGTAGGCGACTCCACCACGACTTGCCGAGTCGTATTCGATTATGGATTGGCCGTAACTCGGGGCTTCGGCAAGGCGGACAGACCGGGGGATGACCGTCTCGAAAATGCGGTCCGGGAAGAACCGCCTGACTTCCTGCTGGACACTGGCCGAGAGGTTCGTTCGGGCGTCGTACATCGTCACCAGGACGCCGAGCAGGTCAAGCGACGGATTGAGTTGTCGCTTGACGAGGTCGATGGTCGTGATCAACTGGCTCATGCCTTCCAGTGCCAGGAACTCGCTCTGGATGGGAATGACGACATGCGTGGCTGCGGTGAGCGCATTGATCGTGAGGAGCCCGAGCGACGGCGGGCAATCAATGAGGACCAGGTCGTAATCGGCGCGGAGGGGCTCGAGGACGCGCCGGAGCTGCGATTCACGATCGGCGAGGTCCACCAGATCCACTTCGGCAGCGGCAAGGTCGGCGGTGGTGGGCATCAGGTCGAGGTTTGGACGGACCAGCGGAAGGATGCTTTCCTCGGGCGGCAGATCCCCGAGAAGCGTGTCGTACACCGTGCCTTCGAGCTTGCCCTTGTCGACGCCCAGCGACGACGTGGCATTTCCCTGAGGATCAAGGTCAACGAGAAGGATGCGGCGACCCGTGGCCGCGATGGAAGCAGCCACGTTGACGGTGGTTGTCGTCTTGCCCACACCGCCCTTCTGGTTGGCAAAGACGATCACCGGGGCACGCTGCTGGATGGGTTTTGATGCCCGGTCGGTCACACATCCTCCGCTCGCGCCATGGAACACATCGCCGGTTGGGGTGCATCACCCGAACGCGGTGATCGTAGCATGCCCGCCGGTTACTCGTAGACGGTCACCGCGGTGCCGAGCGGGGCCCACTCGTAGAGGAAGGCGGCGACGTCCAGCGGAAGATTGATACAGCCGTGGCTCATTCGCTGGCCGAAATTGTTGTGCCAGTAGGCACCGTGAAGGGCCTCAGCCTGGAAATTGATGAACATGACGTGGGGCACGTCGTGAACCAGATAGGTCGATCCGGAGGCGCCCTCGGAGGACGATCCAACGGAGGTCACGGCACCCGAACCATCGGTCACACCGGTCATGTCCTTCAATTCGTACTTGATGCGGACGTGGAAATACCCAACCTCGGTGGTGTTGGGCTCGACGCCAGTGCTGACAAGTGTCTGGAGGACGATCTGGCCGCCCTGGTAGGCCGTCAGCGTCTGTTCGGAAAGGCTGACCACGATGGATTTGCGGCCCGGCACGGCGGCCGGGTCGATGCCATAGGGATTGCCGACGGAGTAAAACAGCGACTCCGAGAAGACGGGCAGGTCGCCCTGGTCGACTGGCGTCGGGTCGATCCCGTACTTCTCGGGATGCTCAAGCGGCCAGGCGACGGGAACGGCACCGTTCTCACCTGACACCAGCATGGTGTTTTCAAAGTACTGAACCGTGACGCCACGCTCGCGATGAGGCTCACTCAGTGGAGCCCCGGCGTAGAACCAGCCTTCGTGGGCGTCGTACCAGGCGGCAAACTCGTCGGCGAGCGAAAAGCCAGTCGTCTCGCTGAATCGGCCACCCTGCGCATAGACCTCCGCGCTACGGGCCTCCTGATCGACGCCAGGTTGCCACGCTGACAGGCGCCGATCGCCCGTTGTGCGCCGTCCGTCAGCCCGGACCGTCTCGGCCTTCTCGGCCAACTGCTGGCGGCCAGCGGGCATCAGGCGCACCGTTGGGTTGTCGGTGAGCGTCCAGTCCGGATTGTATTGGAAGACGCCACGTTCGAACGCCTGGCTGAAGAGACCGTTCGGTGCGGCGTAGACCTCCGAGATCGGGTTGCCATAGACGGCCGATGCGCCATTTGCGCGCCAGTAATCCAGCATCGTGCCGGACACGGTATGGCCGGTTTCAGGGACAAAGACGCGCAGGGAGGTCTGACCGAAATCGACCGGAATCATCTGCTCAGGCAAACCAAGCTGCTCGGCCAGCGAACTGGCGGAGGCTGGCTGGGGAGCAGTGACGAAGGGAAGAGCCAACGAGGTGACCAGTGCGGCCATTACACCCACTCGGCCCACCATGGCGCCCCAGCGACTTTTCATGCCTGTCAACATTCGGTGAATCCCCAGCCAAAGACGTGCGAGAACAGTACGTGTACAAAGTGATACGCCATGAGAACGGCGGCAGATTGCTCAATGGTGGCGGTGGCGAGATCCTTCGTCAGTCGAAAGGTCAACCGACAGTGGTTGCCTGTTGGAGTGTCGCGCGGAAGACATTGATTTCGTCCCGCAGACGTGCCGCTTCGGCGCCGGCAGCCTCGGCGAAATCTTCGCCATTGCTGGCGTACATGATGGAACGGGAGGCGGAGCAGAGGAGGCCGCGGCCATTCGAATCGAGCCCGGCCCGTAGCGCACCTTCGATGTCGCCGCCCTGGGCACCGATACCGGGCAGCAGGATGACCTGGTCACCGACGCGACTGCGGACATCGGCGAGCTGGGCAGGATAGGTGGCGCCGACCACCAGCCCGACTGACGCCGGATAGATCGCGTCCCACTGGGCGGCGCGGTCGGCGACGGTCTGGAACAGCATGGCGCCGGTGTCGAGCAACCGATCCTGGAAGTCGCCGCTGCCGGAATTGCTCGTCTTGCAGATCACGATCACGCCCTTGCCCTCGTATTCGAAGAAGGGAGCGAGGGTGTCTTCGCCGAGGTAGGGATTCACCGTGCAGGCATCGACACCGAGCACCTCGAACCAGGACGAGGCGTAAGCGCGGGCCGTATCACCAACATCGCCCACCTTGCAGTCGAGCAGGATCGGAATGTCGGCGGGGATCGCGGAGCAGACGTCAGCCAGAATCTGGAGCCCGTCGAGGCCGAGCGCGGTGTAGAAGGCAAGGTTTGGTTTGTAGCAGGCGGTGAACGGTGCGGTGGCGGCCACCAGATCCGTCAGAAACGTGGTCACCGCTGCACGATCCTGGCCAAGATGGGCCGGGAGGCGCTTGATCTGAGGGTCAAGACCAACGCAGACGAGCGAATCGACGTCGACCATGCGCCGGTCGAGTCGTTCCTGGAAGGTTTCTGGCTTGGTCATGGTCTGGTTGCTCCGGCGGCGATGAAGGCTGCACTCCGGGAGGTCAGTATACATGAGGTGCCGTTGAGGAATTGACCGATCGCACATCAGCAGGGATTGCCCGGGCACCCGGACGCCAATCCAAATCTGGCGGTGAATGAAAGTCATTCCCTTTACTGGACGCCCCACCACCCTGGGAAGAGGTAATGGGCGAGTTCCTGAACAAATCTTCTGGTTGGGGCCGACCTGGCGTAGAATGGTGGTGTTCAGCGACATCCTGACCTAACTGTGACAACCTGGAACAGGTTTTCGCCGACTCTTCAGGATGGTAGACTGCATTCGCGTCGTGATAGGTGTGTACGTTCGGTACATGCAGGACGCGATGGATGGCGAACGGCGTGTCCGGGAAGGCACTCGCTGCACTTGTGGAGGGCGAACTCGCGGTGGAGATGGATGTGGAAACTGGCAGGCACGACATCACCGGCCACAACGGCGAAGGGCTCTGGACTGGTCCGGTTCCGACGCTGGCTGACGTGTTTGCCGCCCAGGCGGTGATTCGTCACCATCTGCGGCCGACGCCATTGCTCCGCGCGCCTGCATTGTCCGAACGGTTGGGGTTCAATCTGCTGGTGAAGGCAGAATCGCTGAATCCAACCGGGGCCTTCAAGGTGCGAGGTGGGCTGTACTACCTGAGCCTGCTGTCGCCGGGACAACGTGCTCTCGGCGTGGTGGGAGCCTCGACCGGGAACCATGGCCAATCGCTCGCCTACGCCGCGCGGGAGTTCGGATCCACCGCCACCATCTTTGTTCCGAACGGAGCAAATCCACTCAAGGTGGCCGCGATGAAGCGGCTCGGCGCCGAGGTAATTCATCACGGCGCAGACTTCGACGAATGCCTGGTCGCATGTCAGAAGTATGCCGACGTGACCGGCAAGGTCTTCATCCACTCGGCGAACGAGCCGCACCTGATCGCAGGCGTGGCGACGCATACCCTCGAGATCCTGACCGAGGCACCAGAGGTAGAGGCGGTATTCGTGGCCACGGGTGGCGGAAGCGGCCTCTGCGGCGCCTGTATCGCGGGGAAAGGCATCAAGCCTGACATTCAGGTGATTGGCGTTCAGTCCGAGGGCGCACCGGTCATTCGGGATTCGTATCGGGATCGTCGGCTCTATCGGTACGAGACGATGTCGACGTTTGCGGAGGGCATTGCGACCCGGGAAGCATTTTCCCTCCCGGCACGCATTCTCTGGGAGATGGTCGATGACATCGAACTTGTCTCCGACCGCGAATTGCGGCAGGCGATGTTGACTTTGCTCGAAAGCACACGGCTCGTGGCGGAAGGTGCCGGAGCAGCAGGCCTGGCAGGGGCCATCAAGCGGCGAACTGACCTTGCAGGCAAGACGGTGGCGGTGATCGTTTCCGGTGGAAATGTGACCCTTGATGGCCTCGCCGAGGCGATGAAAGAGGAGCGTGCGTGGTGAGTGGATGGATGGAGAAACTCGCCGGCAAGGGACGGCGCGGCGGAAGCGCGGTTCTGGTGCAGATATCGCGGGAGGTGGTCGGCCGGCGGCGGTCGATCGCGGGCGCGGTGAGCGAGGTTCGGCACCCGGCCGTGCTCGACGCGCTCTCGGACGACGATTTCCGGGCGCTCGACCAGATCATCGACGAACGGGTGGAGTCCGACCGGGAATTCGCGACGGTTCTGGCGCGGTTGACCCACGCCTCGGCCCACGCCAAGGGATTCGATCGCCAGACCGTGGACGCTTCCTTGCGCCTCGACGAGCTGCTGCCGGCCGAAGACCCGGGACGCGAGCGCGAGAAGCTGCTGCGCGACGCCTATCGTGCGGCGCAGCGTGCTGGCTACGTCCATGGAGGCCGGAAGGCACTTTCGCGGCTTGGTCAGCGTGCTTTTGAAGCCGGAGACACCGAGCGGGCAAGGGTCCTGTTGCAGCAGCAGATCGACCTGGGACCCGAGCAGTCGGATACCGATGACGAAGTCGACGC
>JAEZJB010000382.1 GCA_023415845.1 Chloroflexota bacterium
ATCTTGAGCATTGGGATTCCTTTCGCGAGCGTCAGGGCTCGTCTTCACTCCGAAACAGATAGCGATCCCACTGGCCAACCGGTCCGGTCTCGAACCAGTTGACGAGCGATTCGACGGTAAATCCGGCGGCCAGCAACGGGTCGATTGCTAGATGATTACGGGCCGATCCATCTGCCCGCCACGGTTTCAGGTCCGGGTTGGGATACCGGCCCGCCGCCGTCAGGGCGACATCGAGCACAAAAGGGAAATGGTTGGCATCCATGGCGGCGACCGGCCCGATCTGGCCCCACCAGTCGTTCATCGAGACCATGGCATAGCCGACCGGCCGACCGCTTTCCCGCTCGAAGACGAGCTTGCCGACAGAACCGGTTGCCAGCCAGCGAGCGATGCCATCGGGGCGAGAGGCGCCGCGCACCTGCTGGTCGATTTCAGCGACCTCCAGCAGATCAACAGTCTCCATCGGGCGAAATCCCAGACGGTCATTCCGGGCAGGCTCGATCGGAAAGATCGGGTGCTCGGCGCGGAACGGCAACTGCGGTGGTCCCGGTCGCAACCCCCAGCGGAGATAGCGCTGCCAGGCCTTGGGATCACGCGATGCGGCCAGGGTGATAACCGTCGCCCCCATCGCGTCGATATGGAGACGGACCGCATCGAGCAACTCGCGTCCGACCCCCTGGTTCTGGTTGGCAGGAGCGACGAACAGGAACGCCAGATGCGCGTGTGGCGGCTGGATCATGACGGCCGCCATGCCGATCATCTCGCCGAGTGGATCACGGGCAACCACCAGTGCTGCGTCGTCGTGCCGGGTGAGGTTGCGAAGTGTCTCCACTGCCTGGCTGAAGTCTTCGCGCTTCGCCCCAAGGTCGTGCCACGGGTTGCTGGCGCGCAACCGCTCGAACAGGTCGCGAGCCGATGCCTGGTAAAGGCGAGCGGCACGTTCTACATCCTCGGGTTGGGCAACATCTATGCGAATGGTGGGGCGTTGCTCCGTGATCATGCAATCAGCATACACGTCGCATCAGGCAGATTGATGGTGGCTGGCACCCAACCCTGCCATCCGGTCAGCCTGTACGAGAGAGGGCGAAGGCACAGGGCAGCAAGGTGGCGTCAGGACATTGGTGCTGGCATGGGCCACTCACGATTCGGTTGCGGATCCGTACGTCAATCAGGGCAGTCCCGCTGCGCGGTCCATGCGTTGTGTGCCTCCTGGCACTGCTCCCAGACGAGCGCCAGGTCGTCCGGGCCAAACGTGGTGGGATCGAGCCCGAAGCTGTTCGACAGCGTGGCCCGCAGATCATCCACGTCGTCGAGCAGGCGGAGGCTCCCAATGGCGCCGATCTCACGCAGGGTGCGGCCCCGCAACGAACGAGTACTTTCCGGCGTGCGCAACTGGATCATCGGCACCTGCCGCAACGAGGACTCGGGTGACGTCGAGATGAACGCGTGATGTGAAGCAAAGCGGTCAATTGAAACCGGCTCCGTTCGCCAGGTCATGTGGTGAAAGTCGCCAGCCGGGTCGTCGATCAAGGTGAACGAGGTGCCATGTGCATCGTTCGTTCGCAGTTCGTACGACAAGCCGCCGTGGTGATAGATACCCGGCTGCAGCGGGATCGGCGCGAGTGGGCCGTTGCCCAGACCGACATCGACGTACCAGCTACCAGCGGTGTTCGACTCGTCCGGCAGGTCGTGGACGTGCAGCGCCAGATGATTGCCAAGGGCACCTTCGTCCGCTTCAGCCTCACGATGGACCGCGCCAGCATGGAGCGTGACGTTATACCCGAGCCGGCCGAGCAGGATGGCCAGCGCGCCGTTGAGGTGGAAGCAGTAACCAGCACGTCCGGTAGAGGCAACCCGCATGAACGAGGCTTCCGGCTCGATATCCCACGCACATCCCTGATGCATCCAGAGCGTTTCGTAGGGGATGCGAAGGACGTGGGCGCGCTGGAGTTCGACCAGATGGGACAGGGATGGCGCCGCGCTCGGAACGTTCAATCGAGTGAGGTAGGTGACCGTCAGCGAGTCAGCCACGACAACGTCCGCGCTCAGGAGGTTGGGGTCGACTCAATGACCAGCGGCAGGCGACGGGCCCGAACGACCGTGCGAGAGAGGTATTCCCCGTTCACATAGTCGAACTCGCCGCCACAGGTGAAGAGGGTGACCGCCTGGTATGAAGTAGGAGCGACCACTTCGGCCATCCGCCCGGAAATCAGGTCCTCAAGCGGAATCGTTTCGTTCCACTCCACCGCGTAATTGAAGACCGAGCCATCCTCGCCAGTCAGCGCCACTTCGTCGCCCTCGGCCAGGTTGCGGACGTTGTAGAAGACGGAAGGCCCGACACCCCAGTAATCGACATGGCCGGCAAAGAGCGCGTTCCCGACCTCACCGAGTTCCGCCGATTGCTGGTACCACGACACCACCCAGGGGCCGGTTGGGTCTTCCATATGACCATCGACAATGTTGCGCACTTCGATCTCGGCATCAATCCCGGCCGCTGGCACGATGATCGTCGCGGGCATGGTGGCGATCGTCTCGCGGGTAGGCGGCTCGTCGGAAACCGGTCCCGGGCGCGCCCCGCCGGTCGTCGGCATGTCGCCAGGACCAGACGGCAGGATGCCTGGCGTGGATGGCGGAGTGGCCGGATCGGTTTCCTGGGCCAGCAAACGGCCGCCGGAAACACCGACCATGCCAGCGGCGAGTCCCGCAAGCCCCACAAACCGCCGCCGAGACACGCCCGGTTGGCTACCGAAGTGTCCGGACTCCTTGTCATGCGGGATCGACATCGACCTGACTCCTGCCTGCAAATCCTGGTTGCGCTGCTGCCATCGAGTCTACACAATCACGCGGGATCCCGACGCCGGGATCGCCACTCTCCCTTGAGACGCCCCACGACACGCATTGGTGTCGCCGA
>JAEZJB010000026.1 GCA_023415845.1 Chloroflexota bacterium
CCGGCACGGCGACCCGCGCACCCAACCGCTGCCATGGCTGGTGCGGCAGGTGATTGCCCGGCTGGGCGTGGAGGACGTGCTGCACGTCACGGCGTCACCCGCCTGATGTCCTCGTGTCGGTCTGCACATGCGAGACTGGCCTGACCAGCGAACCCGCGACACGAATCGGGGAGGAACAAATGGAATTTCTGGATGTGGTGCGCAAACGGCGGATGGTCCGCAACTTCACCGCTGAGCCGGTCGACCTGGAGATGCTCGAGCGCATCATCGCCACGGCGCAGCGAGCACCCAGTGCCGGATTCAGCCAGGGTGTCGTCTTCGTTTCCGTCACCGAGCCGACCACCCGGCAGGCCATCGCCCGGATCGGCGGCGAGGACCAGTACGTCGCGGGCGGGTTCGACCCGTTCATCTCCGGCGCCCCGGTCCAGATCGTGATCTGCACCAACGAGCGCCTCTACCACGAGCGGTACAACGAACGGGACAAGCTCATCGCCGACGGAACCGAGATCCACTGGCCGATCCCGTACTGGCATACCGACGCCGGGTGCTCGCTGATGCTGCTCCTGCTTGCTGCCGTCAACGAAGGGCTCGGCTCGGCCTTCATCGGGGTGCACGATCCGACCCAACTGCAGGACCTGCTCGGGATTCCCGCCGACTACCTGCCGATCGGCGTCGTGATGCTGGGGCATCCGGCACCGGACCAGAAATCGGGCTCGCTGAAACGAGGCCACCGCTCCCTGGATGCCATCTGGCACAAGGAGCGGTGGTAACCGGAACAGGGAGACTGGTCGAGCCGGTCGATCAATCCTCGAGCGGCTCGTGATGATCGAAGTCAGCGATTCCGTATTTCCAATGACCCGAGAAGGATGACCATTCCCGCTCGAAGCCGGCCTCATTTAGAAGGAAGCGCCGGATCCCCCTGAGTCCGTTGGCCTCACCCGCCGCGAAGACGAAGACTTCGCCGTCCGGCATGCCACCACCGACGAAGACGCGGACCGCTTCCTCCAGCACGGTGGTGGTTCCGGGACGGGCACCTTCGCGGTGGACCCAGGTGATCACGGTATCCGCCTTCGACGGTAGTTCCTGCTCGTCGGCGGGACCGTTGACCTCGATGAAGACCACGTAGGTCTTTTCCGGTTGCGCCTCGGCCAGGTGACGCGTGATCGACGGAATCACGGTTTCGTCACCGATCAGCAGGTACCAGTCGAAGACATCCTCGACGATGTGCGAACCGCGTGGACCCAGGATGCCGATCTGGTCGCCAGTCCTGGCCTGTGCCGCCCAGTTCGAGGCTGGGCCGTCACCATGCAGCACGAAATCGATCACCAGCTCACGGTCCTCCGGCGAGAACCGCAGCGGCGTGTAGTCGCGGAGTTGGGGTCGCGGGGCGCCCTCGGGAAAGACCATTCCCTTCGCGCCAATCTGCGGCATGACCGGTGTGGACTCGCCAGGCCCCGGCAGCACCACCTTGACGTGATCCTCGGGCGAGAGGCTCTCGAACGTGGCGAGGTCGTCGCCGGTCAGGGTGATCCGCCGGTAGGTGGGGGTGATATCCTCGACGGCCGCCACCGAGACGAGCCGCGGCTGGAGGTCGAACCGGACGGTGCGCTTGCGAGGTGATTCTTCGATCATGGCTGTCTCTCCGGTGCGGGCGAAGTGGCGCCCAGCAAGGCAATGAGGCCGTCGGCCAGACCCGATCGCCACCAAACGAAGTCGTGTCCCCCAGCATATTCCCGGTAGGTCACGACGTAGCCCTTCGCCCGCAGCACGTCACGCATGTGCCGGTTGACCCAGACCATGCCGGGCATGCCATCGCGGAATGACCGGTTCTCGAGCGTGCCAACTTCCATCCAGAAGCGGACAGGAACCGCGGGTTCAGCAGCGGTCCGGGCGGGTAGCCATCCCCATCCGGCGGCATCACCCAGCTCGGCGCGTTCGAGAGCCTGCTGGGCATCGGGCTGCCACCAGTACGAACCAGATTGGGACAGGACGTTGGGGAAGGTCTCCGGATGCGTCAATCCGCACCAGGCAGCGGCGAGCCCGCCATAACTCTGCCCGGCCACGACCCGTTGCGCCGGATCGGACGTCACCCGGTACCGCCCGGCGAGCCACGGCAGCATCTCGTTCACCACGGCCGAGGCGAAGCGCTCGTTGCAGGGCAGTTCGTGGCCGCGATCGACGTTGCCGATCATCAGCGCGATCAGCGGCGGCACCGCCCCGGCGGCGATGAGGTTATCGAGCACGGTTGGCACACGCATGAGGCCGGCATGCCATTGCCCATCGAACAGCACCAGCACCGGGAGGGGATCACCATTCGGGTCGTACCCGGCCGGGGTGTAGACCCAGAGATCACGCTCGTTTTGCAGGCTCGGGCTCTCGAACCGGTGGACCGTGACGATGCCGCGGGGAATACCTTTCCGGCGACTGATCCACGGTTCGGGCGCGGCATTGGGCAGACTCAGCACCGAATCGCCACCGTGGCTGCCGTCTCCCGGCTCCTCGCCCGGCGCAGGGTCGATCACGCGCAGGGGATTCAGCGGATCGGGCACCCAGGTACGTCGGCGGGTTTCCCAGTCGGTCTCCTCACCCTTCGGCACCAGCGAATCGTTCGGCGCGAACTGGTAGCTGGTCCGCACGGTGTCGCGCATGCGCACCGTCCGATACCACAGGTCGGTGCCCGGCAGTTTCCGGAGTTGGCGGTCGGCAAAGTCGAGACCAGTCACCGATTCGATCAGCACGACGTTCGCCACCGGCTCGGTTTCGCGCCAGACGAATGTCACCCACACCACGCCCGGGGCATCCGGGACCGGCTCGACCAACGGGGCAGCGTTTGTTTCCACCTCCGCCCAGAAGACGGCGAGCGCACCGGGGTCGTGATCGAGATCGGCCGCGAGCCGTTGCAGGCGAGGACTCACGAGCGTGGGATGTGCAGCCAGGTCAACAACCATGGACTATCGCGCTCCGGTGACGAAGATGGCTTCGATGTCGTCCATCAGGGCATGGCTGGCCAGAATACCGGTCGATCCACTCCACAGCGCACCGTCAACCAGCTCGACCTGGTCGTTCTGCACCGCGTCGATTTGCTGGAACAGGGGCATTTCCAGGTACGACTGGAGCGCGTCGACCATCTCGGCATCGCGCGCGGCAGCCAGCAGCCAGTCGGCGTTGAGCAGGTCGAGTTGTTCGAGCGAGATGTTCCGGCCACTGTGCGGCGGTTCCAGTTCGAGGGTCAGGTCGTTCCCGGTCAGCCCCGACCACGAGAGCACACGGCCAGTAATCCAGGCATTCGACATGACGACTGGGAATTCGGCCTGGGGGCGGAAGACCACCACCGAGCTGCCCGCACGATCGCCAATCTGTCCGGCGATGCCCGCCGCCCGGGCGCGAGCTTCTTCGATCGCGGCGGTAGCTTCGGCAGTTCGCCCCAGCACATGTGCCCAGGCGAGCACCTCATATTCCCACTGCTGCAGCCCCTCCACATCATCGAGCGCGACTGCAATTTCGCCGGTGGCGAACGTTGGCGCAATCTGCGCCAACGGCTCGTACTGGTCGGCGGGAAGATAGCGATCGGCGAGGATCACGTCCGGCCCGAGGGAGACGATGAGTTCGAGGTCGAGTTCATCCCACCCACCAACATAGACCACCGCGGGATCGATCCGGTCCAGCAGGTATTCGGCTACCGTCGCGCCATTCGACGAGCGGGTGACTCCGGCTGGCTGGAGGCCAACCGCCAGCACGGCATCCACGGCGCCGTCCGTGATGGCGATGACGGTTTCCACCTTCTCCGGGATCTCGATGTCGCCGTACATGGTGGGCAACACCCCGGCCGGAAACTCGACCGCCAGCCCAGAAACCTCGGGCGTGGCGGCCAGCACTGGCGGCTGGTCTTCCTGGCCGAGGGCAAATCGTCCCCCGGTCATTGTCGCGGCGGTCAGTCCCGCCGCGCCCGCCAGCAGATGTCGTCGAGAGACAGCATGCATCGTCAAATGGCTCCCCTGTTGGCCCGATCCCCACCGGGCGACTCGTATCCGACGGATCCCGTCGGCATTACCGGCGGAGTGTACTCACGATATCCGACCAATACAATCGGATTATGAATGGGTGCGCATTTGTGCAGGACGTCCATGTCGCGTAGTTCTCCATTTCCGCGCCACGTAATTCCGGGGATGCATGCAACGCATCTCCATATTGACAGCCCGCAGGACACAGCCATACCCTGCGGCCACGTTACCCTCCGTTCATTCCCGGCTCAGCCGGGATCACTCCATCGCCGCATGGATAGAACTTGGAATCTGTACGTAACTGTTGACGTTTGCGCACGGCACTGGTGCGGACTCGTGCGCGAGTCGGCTGCCTGACCGTGCGAGGCGTGTGACCCGGGACCCAATTCCAGCGGTTCGCCGCTCCGAGCAACACATCGAGATCGTGAGGTCCTCCATGGTGCAGTCCCTTTCCAGGCGGAGTCTGTCCCGCCGAGCCGTCGTGGCGGGCGCCGCTGCCACCGCCCTCGTTTCCTCCACCACACTGGCCCAGACACCGGCCGCGAGCCCCGCTGCCGTTTCGACCTACACCGGCCCGGTTGGGGTCATCTCACCCAGCCGGGCCGAGGTCAACGCTGCCGCAATCGAGAAGTACGGCTTCGGCGAGCCCGGCCAGACCGGCGGCCAACTGGTCTACATGGACACCGGTGATCCCTCGACGCTGAACCCCATCCTGGTCACCGATACCACCTCGTACCTGATCGCCAGCCTCATCTACGATCCGGTCGTGCGCATCAGCATCCTCGATGGTGACTGGACCCCTGGCCTGGCCGACTCCTGGGAAATCGCCGCCGACGGACGCACCTACACCTTCCATCTCAACCCAACGGTCACCTGGCACGACGGAACGCCGCTCACCTCGGCCGATGTCGTCTTCACCTTCGACGCCGTCACCGCCGAAAACACCGGCTCCTACCGCCGTTCGGATGTGCTCTCGGTCCTCGAGTCCTATCGCGCCATCGACGACCACACCCTCGAGTTCGTCTCCCATTCGCCGGTCGCCAACTTCCTGACCAAGGCCTTCGGCGAAATCGGGATCCTCCCGAAGCACATCTGGGAGTCGATTCCGCTCGAGGAGTGGGGCGCAGCGCCAGGCTCGACCGGCATGGATCCCACCAAGGTGGTGGGCAGTGGCCCGTTCCGCTTCGTGGAGTACGTCACCGGCGACCACGTCACGCTGGAGCGCAATCCGTCCTACTGGGATGCCGCAAGCGCCCCTGTCTACGTCGACCAGTTCATCTACCGCGTTCACGCCGAACCCGCCGCCACGATGCAGGCGTTCAAGGTCGGCGAGGCCGATCTCGCCTCCATCCCGTTTGCCGACGCCGGACCACTCCGGGAGTCCAATCCCGAACTTCAGATCATCGACTACGACACCTTTGCCTCAACCCACTACCAGCTCAACCAGGACCCGGCCCACACGACGCTCTTCACCGATCCACGTGTCCGCCAGGCGCTGCTTTACGCCATCGATCGCGATCTCGTCGCCGAAGCCGTCTACCAGGGTTTTGCCGTTCGCGCCGATGGCACCCAGCCGGTGCTTTCGGCAGCCCACGATCCGGCCCGCATCAACACGATCTACACCTACGACCCGGAAAAGGCCCAGCAGTTGCTCGCCGAGGCCGGCTGGTCCGACAGCGACGGCGATGGCGTGGTCGAGTTCGATGGTGAGCCCTTCACCTTCGAGCTGCTCTACAGCGATGGCTCACCCGAGAATCTCCAGCTCATCCCCTACCTCCAGCAGGTCTGGCGCGAGATCGGCGTGGACATGGTCCCGGTTGCCGTTCCCAGTTCCGCGCTCTGGGAGGCCGGGGACACTGGCGCATTCGATGCACTCGTTTCCGGCTGGGGCTGGTACATCGACCCCGACCAGAGCTGGTTCTTCGGCACCGAAGCAGCGCCCCCGGCTGGTTACAACTACGCCCGCTACAGCAATCCCGCCTACGACGCGATCACGCCGGTGGCAAACACCGAACTCGACCGGCAGAAGCGCATCGACCTGATCGTCGAGCAGACCAACCTCGTCAACGACGACGCGGCAGCCGGATTCCTCGTTTTCCGCAAGTCGATTCTCGGCGCGGGCGCCCGCGTCCACAATTTCGTGCCGATCGCCTTCGAGCCGTTCCGCTCGATCCCCTACATCTGGCTCGAGGGATAACCACTCCACACCTACTACACGCACGACGACGCCCTGCCGGAGGCAATCCGGCAGGGCGTTGCGGTTGCTGGTGTTGTGGGCGATTTACTCCGGGCGGCGCTTGCCGGTGTGAATGGCGACCGTCCCGAAGCCGAGCAGGGCGTAGGTGACATCCTCGAGCCCGGCAGCCCGCATCCGGTCGGCAAGGTCGTTGGCGTTCGGGAAGTTGTCGACCGATTCCGGCAGGTAGGAATAGGCCGACTTCGAACCGCTCAGCACGCCCCCGACCAGCGGCATCACCCGCTTGAAGTAAAACTGGAACAGAGGCCCGACGAAGGGCCTGTGGAAGGGCGTCATCTCCAGGCAGATGAAGGTTCCGCCCGGCCGCAGCATCCGCGTCATCGAGCGGATCGCTTCATCGTAATCAGGCATGTTGCGCAGCCCGAACGACACGGTACAGGCGTCGAACGATCCTTCCGGGAAGGGCGGGTTCATCGCATCACCCACCACGAACTCGATGTTCCCCGGGCGTTCGGCAGCCTTGCGCTGCGCTTCGGCGATCATCGCGGTCGAGAAGTCGAGCCCCACCACCCGCTTCGCTCCCGCGGCGGCAATCGCGAACGCAAGGTCACCGGTGCCAGTGGCCATGTCGAGCACATCGGGATGCCCGTCCGGCGCCGACGCAATCGCCAGCCTGGCGACTCGTTTTCGCCAGCGCTCATCCATGCCACCGGTCATGATCCGGTTCATCAGGTCGTAGCGCGGGGTAATGCGATCGAACATCGCCCGCACCTCGGCTTTTCCCTGAATCGCTCCCTTGCCGCTCTCAGGATTGAGTTGGTGGTCGGTCATGTCTGGTCGTCCTGAATTGGTGGCGTGTTGCGATGACAGTTGATGCCTTGTCTCTCCGGCCTCAGGTGATGTAGGTCGTCAGGCGCTCAGCACCAGCGCGGCGGAGAGCGCCAGGCTGTAGATCAGCAACCCCCGGCCGGTGTTGCCAAGGGTGGGATTGAGCGCCCGCCCCGTGCGCGTCGTGACCTGATTCCACAGGCTGACTCCGAACGGCCACCACATCAGGGTAATCACCACCCAGAAGTCGAGCCACCCAACCGCCCACATTACCACGGGCGTCGCGGCGGCGATGATGAGCATCAGTCCGTACTCGAGCTGCGTATTGCGCTTCCCGAGGCGGACCGCGAGCGTTCGCTTGCCAGCCACCCGGTCGGTATCGATGTCACGCAGGTTGTTGATGATCAGGATGCCCACCGCCAGCGCCCCAACCGGAATCGCGGTGACCAGGGCAAGCGCCGTGACCTCCTTCGTCTGGATATAGGCGGTGCCGGTGACCGCTGCCAGGCCAAAAAAGAGGAAGACGAAAACTTCCCCCAGGCCGAGATAGGCCAGGGGCCACGGTCCGCCCGTATAGGCGACGGCGCAGATGATGGCAGCGATACCCAGGGCGAAAATCGGCCAGCCGCCGCGAATCGCCAGTGGCAGGCCCGTGATCACCGCCAGGATCAGGGTAAACATCGTCGCCCTGATCACTCCGTCAGCCGTGATCAACCCGCTGGCGGTCACTCGTGTCGGTCCCAGGCGCTCGGCAGTGTCGGCGCCCCGCTTGAAGTCGAGCGCATCGTTCGCGAAGTTGGCGGCGATCTGCAACAGCAACGCGGTGATCATCGCCAGCACGGCATAGAGCCACTGCTGGCCGCCTTCGTGATAGGCCACCGCCGTCCCGGCAATCACCGGCGCCACGGCGGCAGGAAGGGTCTTGGGTCGAGCGGCCAGCACCCAGACCTGAAGCGGCGACATCGCGGCGGCACTCATGCCTGACCGTCTCCCGGCAGCAACGCCAGGTTATCGATCAGCCGCACTCCGTCGATGCTCGCGGCGACAATTGCTCGCGCTCCCGGAATCACCGCATCCAGCGGTTCCAGCGTCTCGCCATCCACGATCTGCAGGTAGTCGAGCGAGATCTGCGGATGTCGCCTGAGCAGCACCGCCCCCGCGATGATCAGCCGCATCGTGGACCGTTCCCCTTCGCTGACGGCTGATTCCATCGCCACCAGGGCCTCGTGCAGGGAGGGGGCGATCGCCCTGCCCTCCCTGCTGAGCCGGACATTCCGGGAACTCATCGCCAGGCCATCCGGCTCCCGCACTGTGGGTAATGGCACGATCACGCCGGGCAGGTGCAGGTCGCGGTGCATCCTGGTTACCATCGCCAGTTGCTGGAAGTCCTTTTCCCCGAAGTAGGACCGCGTAGGCCGCACCTGGTTGAGCAGGATGCTGACCACGGTGGCGACGCCATCGAAGTGCCCTGGCCGCGACTCGCCTTCCCACAGGTCGGTCACGCCTGACACGTGGACGGACGTCGCAAAGCCCTCCGGATAGATCGTCTGGACCTCGGGCGCGTAGACCAACGCCGCCCCGGCCGAACCGGCCAGGTCGACGTCGCGCTGGAGATCGCGCGGATATCGGGCCAGGTCGGCCGGATCGTTGAACTGGGTGGGATTCACGAAGATCGAAACGACCACCACGTCATTCTCGGCCGCCGCCTGGCGGATCAGCGCCAGATGCCCCTCGTGCAGGGCGCCCATGGTGGGCACGAAGCCGACGGTTGCCTGGGCCGGAATTTCCGCGGCCAGGGCGAGGGGAGTGGTCACCACACTGGCTGTCACTCGCGCTCTCCCGTTCCCCTCAGGTCGGCCAGCACCGAAGACTTCATCTTGTACCCGTGTTCTGGTTGCGGATAGGCCCGGCTCCGCACGTCGGCGGCAAACGCCGCGAACCCCTCCCGCATGTCCTGGGCGAGGGTGGCGTAGCGCTTGACGAACCGTGCCGCATGCCGATCCTCGATCCCGAGCAGGTCGTGCATCACCAGCACCTGGCCGTCACAATCCGGCCCGGCGCCGATCCCGATCACCGGAATCGAGACTCGCTCGGTAATCAGGCTGGTCACCGCCGCCGGCACCACCTCGACCACCAGCATCATTGCCCCGGCGGCCGCCACCGCATCGGCGTCGTCCAGCAAGGCCCGCGCAGACTCGATTTCCTGCCCCTGTACCTTGAACCCACCGAGCAGGCCGGCGGTCTGCGGGGTGAGGCCAATATGGCCCACCACGGGAATGCCAGCATCGGCAATCGCCCGCACCCGGTTGGCCAGCCGCACGCCTCCCTCGAGCTTCACCGAGTCGGCCCCGCCTTCCTTCATCAGCCGACCGGCGTTGGTGACCGCCTGTTCGTCACTCACCTGGTAGCTCATGAACGGCAGGTCGGCGACGATCTGGGCGTGGGGGGCTCCCCGCCGCACGGCTTTCAGGTGATGGAGGATGTCATCCATCGTCACCGGCACCGTCGAGTCGTAGCCGAGCAGCGTGGTGCCAACCGAATCCCCGACCAGGATCAGGTCAACCCCGGCATCGGCGGCAAACCTGGCGGAAGGTGCGTCATAGGCGGTGACCATCACCAGCGGCGGATGCTCGGGGCCAGCCTTGTACCGGCGAAGCGCAGGAATGGTCCAGGGTGGTGGGGTGGATTCAGTCATCGGGGCGCTCAGGCGATATCGCCCGGCTGCAGGCGGTCAGAGTCGTCAGGCGTGTCCAGCCAGCGCCCTTCGCGGGCCCGAACCAGGGCCGTGACCAACTGGTTGGCAGGCACCTTGATCGCGTGACGCCGCGCCTCGGCCACCACCGCGCCGTTGATCGCATCGATTTCGGTCGGCGACCCCGTTTCCACGTCCACCAGCATCGACGAGCGGTTGTCGCCGGTATTCCGCGCGACCTCTTCGATGGCGGCCAGCACTTCGGCGACGTCGATCTTCACTCCACTGGCCTTGCCGACCGCCACCACTTCTCGCGCGATGGTTTCGGCAGCCGTTTTCAGGCCCGGATCGGAGGCAATCGCCCGGTTTTCGACGTTGCCCAGCGCGGTCAGGGGATTGATCGCGGCGTTGACCGCCAGCTTCCGCCATACCCAGCGATGGATGTCATCGACAGCGACGGTTTGCAGGTTCGCACTGCTCAGCGCCTGGGCCACGGCCGTCAGCGAGGCGTTGACCGGATTCGCCCGGCGCCCGATCGCGGTGATGCCGGCTCCGGTGTGAACCACGACGCCCGGCTCGGTGCGCATGGCGGCCTGCGTCGTAACCCCGAGGTAGACGTGCGGTCGCATGCCATCTCGCAGCAGGGTGGCCCGCAGCGCCGAGGCGTTGCCCAACCCGTTTTGCAGCGTCACCACAATAGTGTCCCGGTTGAGATAGGGCTGCAGGGGAGCGACGGCTTCAGCCGAAGCCCACGCCTTGACCAGCACCAGCACGACCTGGAATCCCTCGACCCTCGCCGGATCGGACGTGGCCTGCAGCGGCACGATGGTGGGGGTGCCCGAACGCTCGACGATGGTCAGGCCCCTGACCTGGATTGCTTCCAGATGCGCCGAGGGGCGACCGAACAGGACAACCTCTTCGACCGGCTTGCCTGGCCCGGCGACCATCGCCAACCGACCAGCCATCAACGACCCCATGGCTCCAGCGCCAACCACCGCTATCCGCACGTTCCCGTCCTTCATCGTTGACAGGCAACCGTCCCCGGCACCACCTGCGGTGCCTGGTCCCTACCGGCCTCATCGTGCTGGTATTGTCGCACGCCCGGCGAAGGCGATCATGAATGCTTCACGACGAATCAGCGGCGCAATCACCACCACCAGACCGTTCCCCTCCGGCCAGCAGGAGAGGCGGCAAGATCGGCGGGGTATGCCAACGGGCGGGATCATCCGGAGTGGTCCGGATGATCCCGCCCGTTGGCCGCGGTCCTACACGTGGCGATAGGCCCCGTAGTAGTGACCGGCGTAGTAATCGGAATAGATGCTGGAAATCACGACACCGGTGCCTTCGTTCTCGGCATGGATGAATTGCCCATCGCCAATATAGATTCCGGTATGAGAGATGCCCGCTCGATAGGTGCCTGCGAAGTAGACCAGATCACCTGGCTGCCAGGTTCCCCAATCGACCCAGGCGCCGTAGTTGGTCTGCTCGGCCACGCCGTGACCGATATCCGTCCCCAGCACATTCAGCAGAACGTACTGTGTGAAGCCGGAGCAATCGAAACCGCCCGGCCCATTCCCGGCATAGACGTAGGGATATCCCTGGAACTGGAGCGCGAAGTCGACGATCGCCTGGCCGGCAGAACTGGTCTGGGCCAGCGCCTCGGAAGCTTCGGTAGGATCGTTGTAGCCCATGTCGGCGTAGGTGTAGCCACCTTCGTCGGTTTCCTGGGCAGCGAGTGGACCAGTCATGGTCGCGAGGAGTGTCGCCAGCAGGGCGACGATTGCCAGCGTGCGGCCAGCCAGCCGCCGGGCGGATGATGCGGAGCATTCCCTGGTCGGGCGCGTTACCGCTGCCATGCGCGCCATCCTGCGCACAGCCGTGTCGCCTGCCGTCTCGGCAGGCATCAGCACCTTGGACATGGATGCCCTTCCCTCAATTGTGACCGCGGGCCCCTGGGCACAGCACCAGTTGGCGAGACCCAGGACTCACAGAGTCGTGGTGTCCCGAAGCGGTTCGGGACAGGTCGAAGGCCTGTCGTGCTCCTTTGCGCTTGCTGTGGTGCCGATGACACCACCAACGAGGTTCTGATCGCTCCCCAACACCTCCAGCCACGGCGTATCGGAGGAGCGATGTCGCACCAGATCCCAGGGCAATCACCAGGCAGACATCGTTCCACGATTTGCCCGGAGAGTACGTGCCCTGCTGGCGACGAACGGCGCGAGACTACCACATGCCTTTCGCCGATGCCCTGAAAGTCGGGAACCTGTTCCCATTCCGCAGAATCGAATTGGCGACGGGTTTGCCCGCGAATGCGGCAAAAACGGGAGGCGTCCGGCGTGACACATGCTCTTGTCACGGCGGAGTTCGCCTGCGATGATCGGGCACTACTAGCCGCCGTTCGCCGCAACCCGTCCGGAACCGCATGATCTCTCGCGCCGATCGCCACCCACCTCTCTCCAGCCGTCGCTGGTACTACGGCTGGACGCTTGTCTGGGTCGTTTCCTTCACCGAGCTGGTCTCGTGGGGTGTGCTCTATTACGCCTTTTCGGTCCTGCTCGTGCCGATGGGCGAGGACCTCGGCTGGACGCGCGTGCAAATGACCGCCGCCTTCTCCGTTGGTGGGCTGGTCGCTGGCCTGGCAGGAATCCCGGTCGGTCGCTGGGTGGATCGCCATGGCGCTCGAGCGCTGATGACCGGTGGGGCCATCGCGGCCACGCTGATGGTGCTGGCCTGGTCACAGGTCCGCACACTGCCGCTCTTCTTCCTGATCTGGATCGGCATCGGGCTGACGATGTCGGCGGTGCTCTACGAACCAACCTTCGTCATTGTTGCCACCTGGTTCCGGCGCGACCGCAACAAGGCCCTCGCGGTGCTCACCTTCACCGGCGGACTCGCAAGCGTGGTCTTCCTGCCGGTGACCACCTGGCTCGTGGAATGGACAGGCTGGCGAGAAGCACTGATGATCCTTGCTGGCATCCTGGCCATCGCCACCATCCTTCCCCACTGGCTCTTCATCCGCCGCCAACCCGCCGACCTCGGTCTCCGGCCGGACGGCACTGCACGGGTGGAGGTCCTGCACCAGGCCAACACGGAATCCGTGGCGGCCAACTCCCCACCGCCGAGTGACGGCCCGGCCGTGACCGCGGGCAACGCGATGCGTACCGCCCAGTTCTGGTGGATCTCCGGCTCGTTCGCCATGATCTGGGGCTGCGCGGTCGCCGTCCAGATCCACCTCATTCCCTACCTGCAGGACATCGGTTTCTCGGCGGCCTTCGCGGCGACGGCTGCTGGAGCGATCGGCCTGTTCAAGCTCCCCGGCCGCATCATCTTCGCCCCGCTGGCGGATCGATTTGGCCACCGCCGGCTGGCAATCGCAGTCTTCCTCGCCCACGCCGCCGCCATCACGGTGCTCGCGATGAGTGACTCCCTGGCCGGCATCTGGCTCTTCGTCATCCTTTTCAGTGCCGGCAACGGATCGCTGACCCTGATGCGGGCCAGCCTCGTGGCCGACACCTTCGGTCTTCGCGCCTATGGGGCAATTTCCGGCACCATGGCCTTCATCTCGCAACTGACGATGGCAGCTGGCCCCCTCATCGTGTCACTGCTGGTCGCCGCCTGGGGAGGCTACACCCCGGTCTTCTGGACCCTGGCCATCCTCGTCGCCTGCTCGGCGTTCGGCATCGCCCAGGTCCGCCAGGTCACCGCGCCAGCATCGTCACCCGCCACCGGCTAGCCCTCTTACCCCCACCAGGATGTGACCGCGCCACCTTGTGTCGCGTTCTCAACGTGTCGAACCTGTCACCCTTCCCCCGAGGAGTGGCAGCCTCTCCGATTCGTCACCATGCGGTGGTAAGCGATGATCCCGAAAACTCCCAACGCCCAGCCGGCCCCTGCCCCCTATGGTGAAGTCTTCGATCGTGGCTATGCGCGCTACACCGGCGAGCGCCAGGGACGGCCACAGGCAGTCAGGTCGCTCATCCTCTATTCAATGAAACGAGCGATGGGCATCCGCAAGCCGTGGACGGCCAAGGTCCTGCCGTTCCTGCTCTACACGGCGGCCGTCATTCCGCTCGTCGCCATGATCGTGGTCAACGCCCTCGTGCCCGATGCCGACTTCGCCACCTACTCCGACTACCTGGCCGTGGTGTTCGTCATCATCGGCCTGTTCGTCGCCACCACCGCGCCGGAAATGATCTGCGTCGACCGCCACGAACGCACCCTCCCGCTCTACTTCTCCCGCGCGATCACCCGCACCGACTATGTCCTGGCCAAGGTCGTCGCCATCACACTCCTGACCATGACGCTCTCGCTGATCCCGTTGGTGATCCTCTGGCTGGGCAAGCAACTCCTCAGCGACTCCCCCGGCGCGGCAATCCGGGCCAACGCCGACGATCTCGCCCGGGTCGTCTTCGTCGGCACGCTGATCGCGATCGTGCTCGGCATGATCGGCCTGGTCTTCTCGTCGTTCACCACCCGCAAACCGGTGGCGGTCGTCATGATCTTCGCCGGGTTCGTCGTCACCACCGCCATCGCCAACGCGGCACTCGTCATGCTGGAGGACTACCGCTGGAGTCGCTACATCATCCTCATCTCGGTGCTCGATACGTTCGAGGGCATCTACGACCACGTGATTCCCGACAACGTAACCGGTTCGGCCATCGCCCAGGCGAACCTGCCCCTGGCCACCTACCTCACCTACCTCGCCGCCCTGGTCACCGCCGGGCTCGTCATCCTCCTCTGGCGCTACCGCGCCCGGGACGACGGCTAGCCACCACGAGCCTCGCCATCCCCCGGCATGGTGCTGGCAGGGGCTTCGACACGCCCATTTCGACCCGGAATCACGGAAGCTGCCTGTACAATGTCTCCCTATTCGTAATCTCCAGGGACCAGGCCTCCTGGCTCGACCGAGGTACGAACTCGCTGGATGGACGTTGAACCCCGGGTGGGGTTCGGAGCGAGCAGGAGAGAGCGCATGGTGCTTCCACAGGACCTGCTGCGGAGAATGGTGGCCGAGGCGATCGGCACCTTTATCCTCGTTCTGGCAGGAACAGGGGCGGCGATCGTGGGCGGAAACTACGCCCTCGGGTTTGGCTTCGGGTTGATCGCGGTGGTGTACGCCATCGGACACATTTCGGGCGCCCACGTGAACCCCGCCATCAGCCTCGGACTGGCCGTCACGGGCCGGTTCCCGATGGCCGAGGTTCCGTATTATGTTGGCTCGCAGATTATCGGCGCGATCCTGGCGTCACTGTTCCTCCGCCTGGTCAACGGCAACCTGAACAGTCTTGGCGCCACCTCGGTGGTGGACGGCTACAGCGTGCTCGAAGGGTTCCTGCTCGAGCTGGTCTGCACCGCAGTCCTCGTCTTCGTGGTCGTGGCGGTGGCAACCGACAAGCGCGTGCAGCCTGCGGTGGTCGGACTCGCCATCGGTGGTGCCCTCCTCTTCATTGAATTGGTAGCGGGCCCGATCACCGGTGGGTCGGTCAATCCCGCGCGCTCGATCGGTCCGGCCATCGCCTCCTGGTCGTTCGGCGATATCTGGATCTACCTGACCGCCCCGTTCATCGGTGGCGCCATCGGTGCCGTGAGCTACGAGTTCATTCGCGGACCGGAGGGCTGGGCCGAAGATCGCCCCGCCCCGGAACCCGCTCCCCCACCAGTCGAGGAAGAGCAGCCGCGTCGCCAGTACTCCGGCCGACGGCCGACCGCCGAGTCGTTCGAAACCAGCACCCCACCGCGAAACCGGCGCCAGTCGCAGCGACCGCAGGCCTATGAGTTCGTGGAGGAAGAGGTGTTCGTCGACGAGGAGCCGCTGCCACCCGTCCAGCGGCCAACCCGCCAGGCATCGCGCGGCTTCGACGATGACTTCCCGCCCCAGCGCCAGCGCTCGACCCGTCGGCGCCCGCCGCAGTAACCGGCCAGATCGTTTGCAACAGACAAGGCCCGGGGATTTGCTCCCCGGGCCTTGCCATTTGCTTTCGGGTGAGGCGAGCTATCGCTCCGGGCGATTCTCGCGGTCGAGGCTACTTGACCGTCGCATCCAGCACCTCGGTCCCGGGCACGATCGCCGGTTCGACGTTGGCGAACACATTCCACAGTCCCCCCGTCGACCCGCCGGCCGGATCATAGGTGCCTGACTCCTCACCCGGCACCCCGGCCAGCAGCGAGGTCACCAGCCGCGAGGTCTCGGTGGTGGCATCCAGCCGCACGAGTGTCCCCTGCAGCAGGAACACCAGGTCTCCCTGCCGCACGACTGCAACCAGGAACGAGAACGGGATGTCGTCTTTCGCCTGGGTGCTGGTCGCCGCCAGCGACTGGTCGCCAATCCCCAGCTCGGTCCGGCTGCCTCCCGCGAACTGCGGGTCGCCATCCGACACCTGCGCCACGTACGAGGCCAGGCTGTCAAACCCACCGATCGCCGTGTCGTCCGAATCGAATTCGAACACGCCAATCGAGAGGAAGAGCGTGCCGCTGACCGTCGCCGGATCGAGGGTGGGCGCCGGGGTGCCCACGAGGTCCTGACCGGGCACCGGGCTCGCCGCCGACGTATCAGCGGACTCCGGCGCGAGCCAGGCGCGCACGACCGCCCGTTCGAGTCCCGGCAGGTCGGCGAAGCCCTGCGCCGCCGCCGGGGATACGGCCGCCAGCAGCGCGGCAATCAGAGTGGGAATCAGGAGCAGGGTCCACTTCCGCATGGAGGAAACACCTTCGCGCACAAAACGGGACATCAGACAGGCAGCAGTCTACCCGGTCCGGGTCGTGCCATGGCCCCGATCGCGCAGCCATGCCGGGAGACCTGGCCCACCCAATCCCGTTTCCCAAACGCCAAAGCCCCCAGTGGAGGTTTCCACTGGGGGCCTGGTGATCATCGATCCGGTTCGCATTCGGCCGTTGGCCAGTGCGGGAGGATTACTCCTCGCCCGACTCCGGGTAGATGACTTCGTCGGTAGCGATCAGGCCGGTGACAACCTCATCGTCGGAGGCCGGGAGCTTGTCCCACAGGCCGCCGGTCGAGGTGCCGTTCTCGTTGAACTCGCCCTCACCGCTGCCGTCGTTGTCGATCATCGTGGTCATCAGGGTGGTGGCAGTGTCCTGCATGTCAACATCGCTGCCGGCTGCGGAAACGATGTACACGTAGCTGCCGTCCTGCACCACCGAAAGCACGACTTCGCTCTCGACGCCTTCTTCTTCCTGCGTGGAGAAGTACGAGATGCTCTGCTCACCGGCATCGACATCCCATTCTTCGAAGGTCATGTCGTCGGTGCCCATCAGCGAGTCGGCGCTGAATTCTTCCGAGATCCGGTCGAAGCCGGCCTTGGCGTTGTCGTCGTTGTCGAACTCCAGCACCATGCCAGCCATGAACAGGATGCCCGACATCGAGAAGTCTTCGTCCGCACCCGGGGTCGCCATCGCGAACATCGCGTCGAAGTCCATC
>JAEZJB010000080.1 GCA_023415845.1 Chloroflexota bacterium
TGGAGGGGCTCGCGACCTTCCAGATCGTTGGCGAGGTCCCAGGGGCGGAGGGTATCAAGGCCGAGTTGCTGACGGCGGACCTCGAATCGCTGCTTTACGGCGGGGACAAACGTCTGCTCGACCGCCGCGTGAAAGGAGAAGCAGTCCTCGGGCGTGTAGTCGAACCGGTACTTGGCCGGGAAGATGTAGTCGCGGTAGTTGGCGAAGCCAGCGTTGGCCGCGATTTGCTGGCGCAGGTCGAGCTGCCTGTCGAAGATGGTGGCGATGGTATCGCGCTGCTCGATGTAGGGATCGAACTGCAGGCGCCAGGCGGCCTCACGGGTGTCACGGTCGGGTTCGAGCATGAACGGGTTGAGGCGGGGCAGGGGAATGTCTTCGCCGCGCCAGTTGACCTTCATGCCACCGGTGGTGCGGTTGTATTCGGCGTTGAGCTTCTGGAGTTCCTGTTCGAGGGGGACGTTCTCCTCACGGAAAAGCTCCTGGTCGGTCCGGAAGCGGCGGAGGGTGGTTTCGAGATCCGGGCGGGTATAGCCGGTGGCGAGCAGTTTTTTCTGCAACTGCACGGCAAGGGCCTCGGCCTGGGGGCGAATTTCGGAGGAGAAGCGAAGATTCGCCGCTTCGAGTTCCGGGTCGGTCGTGTTGCAGGAATAGGCCACATTCGCCTGATTGGCGGCTTCACTGAGGGCGATAACGAGGTCATTCCAGTCCCGCAGCCAACGCTCAATGCCCGGAATATCGTGGGGATCGAGTTCGACGTCGACGAGCGTCTGAAAGAATGGACGGATGTCGTCCCAGGATGCCTGCCGGAATTGATCGGGTGTGGGGGGCGATTGCGTGATCATGGGTTCCCTTCGGGTGTGACCGACGCAGGCCGGTCGAGCATCAGCACCATGAAATCGTGGTCGATTGGCTGGCCATTGACCATGAGGGCACGAGGAAGTGTTCCCCACTGGTGAAAGCCGAGTCGAGCATACGAGTTTACCGCGGCATGGTTCTCGCTCCAGACGGTGAGGTGAACCTGCAGCACACCTTCGAGGGTGCGGGCGTAAGTGATGGCGGCGCGGGCGAGCCTGGACGCGATGCCCTGATTCCGTACCGATGGGGTGACATACACGCCCCAGATGTCCATGCGATGGGCCTGGCGAGGATGGAGGTCGCGAGCAATGCCGAGCATGCCGACGGGCTCGCCCTGCCGGTCGCTGGCGATGAACAGGCGATTGTCGCCACCGGTCCAGAAGCCCTCAGCCAGGCTCGTGACTTCTGCTGGCGACATGGCGACTGCCGATTCCCACGGCTGGCCGAACGCCTGAGGGTGGTCATGCAGGGCGCGGAGGCGCAATTGCCAAACTTCGTCGAGTTTGGCGGGGTCAAAGAGAACGATCGAGATTGCTTCGGGCATCGACTCCTCCGAGACGTGGGGGTGGTGAATTGTGGTTTGGCTGGCGGCAGGAGTGTGGGATTACCCCAGCACGCCAGACTGGACGAGATGAGGTAAAATAAGGAGGTGAGACGTTTTTGACCCGCCTCCATTCGCCTGCCTTCCCTTTCCACCGTTTGAATTGGTACATCATGCGACGGGGGCAGCGAAGTATCGCGCCGTTCGTCTCGATCATGCGGGTGCCGAAAGAAGCGCCCAGACATCCGAATGCAGATCGCCTGCGGGTGACCTCCCGGTTCAGGAGCGATTTGCTAGAGACAGAGGATATGCAATTTGGCAAGGAATACTTCCCAGGCTCGTAAGCCGGCTCCCCGCGGGGCCGCGACTCCGACCACGACCCCAACCGAAGGACCACGCCGGACGAATCCCGATGCGATTGCCGTTGAGGGACGAGTGCTGGAAGCGCTGCCCAACGCGATGTTCAAGGTTGAGCTGGAGAATGGGCACGAAGTGCTCGGTCACCTCGGCGGACGCATGCGAAAGAACTACATTCGCGTGCTGCCAGGCGATCGCGTGGTCGTCGAGCTTTCACCCTATGACCTGACCCGCGGACGGATCACCTTCCGCCACCGCTAGGTACTATCAGGCTGCAGGAAACCGACCGGTTCGCGCAGCAGATGAACATTGCGCCGGGGTAGAATCACCCCGGCGTTTTCGTTTTGGCATGACAGACTGCATGTAGATCAAGATTGCCGCCTGACAAGGAGTTCCGACCCAGCGTGAGATCTTGGCGTGCGTGGATCGGCATCGCAGTAAGCGGCCTGTTCCTGTTCCTGGCATTCCGGGGACAGGATTTTGGTGATATCCGCGATGCCTTGCGGCAGGCCAATCTCTGGTGGCTGGTGCCGGGGCTGGCAGTGTATTTCGTCGGTGTGTGGTTGCGAGCAGTACGCTGGGCGATCCTGTTGCGTCCGGTGGCGGCCGTCGTCGATTCGCGCGCCCTGTTCCCCACCGTCGTGATCGGATATATGGCGAACAACGTGCTGCCGCTCCGCGCGGGAGAACTGGTGCGCTCCTACCTCGTTGGGCGCCAGTACCAGGTGCGCAAGACGCCCGTGTTGGCGACGATTGCGGTGGAGCGTATTTTCGACGGTATCACGATGCTCGGTTTCATGCTGGTCGCGACCATCTTCGTGACGTTTACCAGCGAGCTGCAACACCTGGCGATCATCGCCTTCGTCGTGTTTGCCGTGCTGCTGATCGGGATCTTCCTGCTGACACTTGGCGGAAGCTTTTTCGATCGCCTGCTCCAACTGATTCTGGGCCCATTACCAACTTCAATTGCCGATCGCGTCGAGCGAATGACCGAGTCGTTCCTGAGTGGGCTGGCGGTGTTCCGCCGCCGGCGCGATCTGCTGGCGGTGGTCGGCCTTTCGGTGGTGGCGTGGTCGTGCGAAGCCTCGATGTATTACCTGATCGCGGTGGGCTTTGGTTCGGATGTCCGGGACGTGATGGGTTTCGGGGCGACGCTGATGACCACTGGCGTCGCGAACATGGCGACCCTGATTCCGTCATCGCCGGGGTACATCGGTCAGTTCGAGTTCGGAGTGCGGATGGTGCTGAGTGGCGCATTGGGGGTGCCCGAGTCCCAGGCGCTGGCGTACGCGATTCTCGTCCACGCGGCGCTTTATTTCCCGATCACGCTCCTGGGGCTGGCGGAGTGGTTCCGGCGACAGCTCTCGTTCCGCACCATCCAGGAGGCGGAGCGGCTCGACGTGGCGGGAGAGGCGGGTAGCGATACGACGATACCAACACAGCGGCCAACATAGGACTTTGTATTCGAAGCAGGTGATGTGTACATGGAGATATGGCAGGCGATCGTTCTCGGTATCGTGCAGGGGTTGACCGAGTTCCTCCCAATCTCATCTTCGGGTCATCTCATCATCTTTCCATGGTTGTTCGACTGGGAAACCCCGGGGCTTTCCTTCGACGCGTCGTTGCACCTTGGAACACTCGTGGCGGTGCTGGTGTATTTCCGCGACCTGATCTGGCGCATGGTCCTGGCGATTCCCACGGCACTCAAGGATCCGATCGGGATCCTGCGGCAAACGTCGGCTGATTCGACGGGCCAGCGTGCCGATGCCCGGATGGGCCTGTTGATCGTGATCGCCTCGATCCCAGGGGGGATAGCCGGTCTGCTGCTGGAATCGAAGATCGACGACTTCTTTCATGCCGATGATGCGTCGACACGGGCAATTACCACGATTGCGACGATGTTGATCGTGGTGGCGGGCGTGATGTTCCTGGCCGAGCGCGTGGGGCGCCGGACATCAACCATATCCCGCATGAAGTGGCTCGACGCGCTGATCGTTGGCGTGGCGCAGGCAATAGCCCTGATCCCCGGCACCTCACGTTCAGGCGCCACGATTTCGGCGGGGTTGTTTCGCGGACTGACTCGCGAAGACGCAGCGCGCTTTTCATTCCTGGCGGGTGTGCCCCTTGTGACCGCGGCTGGACTCAAATCGGTGGCGGACGCCATTGGCGAAGGGATGACGCGACACGAAATGTGGCTATTCCTGGCCGGCGGCGTGTCGGCAGCGGTGGTGGGATTCCTGACAATCTGGGGGCTGCTGCAGTTCCTGCAGAAGCGGAGCACGATGGTTTTCATCGTGTACCGGGTGCTGTTCGGAATTTTCCTGTTCATCATGCTGGCGGTGAAGTAACCCGCCGCATTCAGTTGCGGAATTTTCCCCTGACCATCCGCA
The DNA here is from genome assembly GCA_023415845.1 of Chloroflexota bacterium. Lineage (GTDB taxonomy): Bacteria > Chloroflexota > Chloroflexia > Thermomicrobiales > UBA6265 > JACCYX01. Next base: position 4,144 of record JAEZJB010000080.1, read on the forward strand.
GTCAATTCCTGACGATGGTCGGATGCCACGTTCACTACACTGGCCCCACGCACGGGGTGCGGCGACACGTGACGCGCCCGTTCGGTGAGGGGTGATATGGACGTACTCGATATCGCTCGATGGCAGTTCGGTATCACCACCGTCTACCACTTCCTGATGGTTCCGTTGACGATTGGGCTGGGTCTGCTGGTCGCGGGGTTCCAGACTGCCTGGTACCGCACTGGCAACGAGGCCTACCTGCGCCTGACAAAGTTCTGGGGCAAGTTGTTCCTCATCAACTTCGTGATGGGTGTGGCGACGGGCATCGTTCAGGAATTCCAGTTCGGGATGGCATGGAGCGAATACAGCCGCTTCGTGGGCGACGTGTTTGGTGCGCCGCTGGCGATGGAGGCGCTGCTGGCGTTCTTCATCGAGTCGACTTTCCTCGGCCTGTGGATATTTGGCTGGGATCGGCTGTCGAAGGGCATACACCTGGCCTGCCTGTGGATCGCGGTGATCGGATCGGTGATCTCCGCCTACTTCATCATCGTGGCGAATTCCTGGATGCAACATCCGGTGGGCGTCGAACTGGTCGATGGCCGACCACGAATGACCGATGCCTGGGCAGTGTTCACCAACAACACCGCACTGGTGGCCTATCCACACGCCATTTTCGGTTCAATCGGTGTAGGGGCTGCTTTCCTGCTGGGAATCGCCTGGTATCACCTGTGGCGACGACGCAAGGATGGCATTGACACAATAGGTGCAGACGGACGGCTGGTCGTGGGCGAGGCGCCGGAGATTCCGGGCCGAGACAAGATCGATCATGCGGTCTGGATTCGGTCGCTCAGAGTCGGAGCGATTGTCGGACTGGTGGCATTCATCGGCGTTGCGATCACTGGCGACCAGCAAGCCAAGCTGATGTACGAGCAACAGCCGATGAAGATGGCTTCAGCGGAAGCGGCCTGTAATACAGGATCGTCGTTCTCGGTGCTCACGATTGGAAACCTGGGAACGCGTGATGACTGCGACTCGCTTCGCACCATCATCGAGATTCCCTATCTCCTTTCGTTTCTTGCCCACGGTGATTTTGATACCGAAGTTCCTGGGGTGAACGACCTCCTGCCGGTCTATCAGGAGAAATATGGCACGCACCTCGCGGACAATCCGGTGTATGGTGATCGGGCAGGGATGGAAATCGACTATTTGCCGTTCATGGAAGTCACGTACTGGGGCTTCCGTCTCATGATCGGATTCGGGGTGCTGGCGGCTGGTGCGTCGGCCCTGGCGTTGTACCTGACCAGAAACGGGACGGTTCCGACCTCGACCTGGCTCATGCGACTCGCCGTGGCGAGCATCCTGGCGCCATTCGCGGCAAACATCGCAGGGTGGGTTTTCACGGAGATGGGACGGCAGCCATTCGTGGTCGCGCCCAACCCGACGGGGATCGACGGCGTGCTGATGTTCACCGCCGCAGCCGTGTCGCCGAGCGTCTCGGCGGGTGAACTTGCCTTTTCGATCACAGGATTCACCCTCGTGTACGCAGCCCTGCTGGTGGTCGAAGTGGTGCTGCTGACCAAGTACGCGCGCGGGGGAACGGCAGCGGCGATGCCGGAGCTTGCCCACGACGCGGAAGATGAACGAGACAAAGCCCAAACAGACGATGTGCTTGGCTTTGCATACTGATTTTCCTGGTCGCTCCAGGCGAGGGGAGTCGATCGGCCCTCGCCTGGCGACCAGGGACGGGGCGTTCGCGCCTCCAAGAAAGCAGGATTGATGATGACCATTGGCCTGCCGGAAATCTGGTTCGTGCTGATAGCCGTGTTGTGGGCGGGATATCTCTTTCTGGAGGGATTCGATCTCGGCGTCGGCATGCACATGAAACTGCTGGCGCGGAGCGATAAAGATCGGCGGGTGCTGCTCAACACCATTGGCCCGGTCTGGGACGGCAATGAAGTGTGGCTGATCACCGCAGGTGGGGCGCTCTTCGCCGCCTTCCCACTTTGGTACGCCTCGCTGTTTTCCGCGCTCTACATTCCGCTGGTGCTGGTGCTTGGTGGACTGATATTCCGGGCGGTTGCCATCGAATACCGCGGGAAAGGGAGTACGGATGCGTGGCGCGACCGCTGGGACTGGGCGATGGCGCTTGGTTCTGCCGTGGCTGCCTTTGGCGTGGGGGCGGCGCTGGGCCTGACGACCACCGGACTTCCGATCGATGCGAATGGTGATCGGGAGGGGGGCTGGTTTGCGTGGTTCAACGGGTATGCCGTGCTGGGTGGACTGGCCGTAGTGGGGTTCTGCCTCGTGCACGGAGCGGCATTCATCGCGCTGAAAACCGATGGAGAGATTCGACACCGGGCGAGGGCGTTTGCGGTGACGGCGCTGCCGGTGTTGTTGCTCCCGCTGGTTGGCTGGGTGCTGGCGGTGCAACTCGACAGCGGCAAGCCATGGATCTGGGTGCTGATAGGCGTTGCCGTGGTCGGGGTCGTATTCGCCTGGATCAACCTGCGCGGCGGGCACGAAGGGCGAGGGTTTGCCGGGTTGGCGGTGTTCCTGCTGGCTGGGGTCGCCGCAATCTTCAGCGGTGTCTTTCCGGTGGTGCTTCCTTCGACACTTAACTCGGCTTGGGATTTGACTATCCATAACGCTTCATCGTCATCCTATACATTGAAAGTGATGACATGGGTCGCGGCGGTGGGTGTGCCGTTCGTGCTGGCATACCAGGCGTGGACGTACTGGGTTTTCCGCAAGCGAATCCGGACGGAGAGCATTCCACCCGCGCACCCCGTGCGGCCAGCAGTAGGTGTGCATGCCGCTGACTAGGACCCGATCGGTTCGCGAACAGCGGAATTCTGCAGATGCAGGGGACGGTGAGCGGGCTGGAATCCGGTCTCCGTTGGCGAACCTGAGCCGGGCGGACCGGAAGACCCTGTTGGTGCTGATGGTTCTCGCTGGTTGCAACGGCATTGGACTGATCTTCGTGGCGGAAGCCCTTGCCTCTGGCATCGTGGCTGCCATCGAGGATGAGGGCTCCCTGCGGTTCAGCCTGATGCTGGGGGTGGTGGGCGGCTTACTGCGGGGGCTGGCCACATGGGGCACGTCCGTCGTGGCAGCGCGGAATTCGCAGGCGGCCCAGCAAGACGCTCGCCGATCCCTGCTCGAACGCCTGCTCGCCGACGGAGGCGCGAGCGTGCCCAGCGGCAGCGGCGGGATTACCGCCCTGGCGACACGGGGGTTGGCGCCACTGGACGACTGGTACGGAAGGTTTCTCCCTGCCCTGTCGGCCACCCTGGTCGTGCCGGTGATGGTGGGGTTGAGGATTCTGTGGTCGGACTGGGTGAGCGCCCTGATCATCGCCCTGACGTTGCCACTAGTGCCAGTGTTCATGATCCTGATTGGCCAGGAGACGCGAGAGCGCGTCGCGTTGGCAACGGATGGGCTGCAACGACTGGCGAATCACCTGGCGGAACTGGCCAGGGGATTGCCGGTGCTGGTGGGACTCGGTCGGGCCAAGGCCCAGACGGTAGCCATGGCGAACGTGGCCAACGAGTTCCGAATTCGGACGATGGCGACGTTACGTGTGGCCTTCATGTCATCGCTGGCGCTCGAGTTGATCTCGACGCTGTCGGTGGCGGTGGTGGCCGTCTTCATCGGCGTGCGATTGGTGAACGGCTCGTTCGATCTGCAGACCGGACTGCTCGTATTGATCCTGGCGCCCGAATGCTACCTGCCGTTGCGTCAGATTGGGGCGGCATTTCATGCCACGGAGGATGGTGAGGAGGCCAGGCGACGGATCTCTGAATTGACCATGCTTCCAGCCGGCCCACGGCTACCGGGAGACCGGCAGGAATTCGGTCGCGGGATCGAGACGCAGCATCTTTCGGTCACGTATCCGGGGCGGACGGAGGCGGCGGTCGACAACCTCTCGTTTCGGCTGGAACCGGGCCAGATCGCCGTCCTGCGCGGAGCGAGCGGGCGAGGCAAATCCACAGTGCTGGCGGCGATGCTGGACATGCTGCCGGTGGGGACCCATGTGGAGGGGACGATTTCCGGCGTTGACCTGGCGTCAGTCGCCTACCTGCCCCAACGACCGGTGCTGGTGACCGAGACGGCCCAGGCAGAAGTTGATTTGTTCGCGGGAAGCCCGGGCGACACCACCCAACCATTCCTGGAGGCAGCGGGAGCAGCGTCGCTGACTGGTCACCACCCGGCGGAACTGAGCGCGGGAGAGGGGCGGCGGGTCGCGCTGGCCAGAACCCTGGCCCGGGTTGCGGCGGGTGCGACGATCGTTTTGCTGGACGAACCCACGGCTCACCTCGATGGTGCTCACGCCGAACAGGTGATTCAGGCGATCGAGAACCTGCCAGAGGATCGGATGGTGCTGGTGGTCTCCCATGACGATCGCCTGCTCGGGATCGCGGACCAGGTGATCGACCTTTCGAGTGATCGCGAACAGGTGCCGGCGTCACTCGGCCAGGAGATGGTCACGGGGGACGATTCAGAGGCGAACGAGGGGCACGCGGATACGGGCAATGAGACAGCGCCACCCGGTCGCTGGCAAGACCTTGGGCTGGTGATCGGTGGGGACTGGCCTCGATTTGCGCTCTCGGGGCTGGCGGGCGCAGCGTCATTGGCGTCCGGAGTAGCCCTGACTGCGCTGTCAGGCTGGTTGATTGTGCGAGCGAGCGAGCAGCCGCCGATCCTTTACCTGCTGGCGGTGATCGTTGGCGTGCGGTTTTTTGGGATCGCGCGTTCCGTGCTCCGGTATGTGGAGCGGCTGCTGTCGCATGACGCAATTCTGCGGGCGATGACCCATCTCCGATTGCGCATCTGGCGCAGCCTGGCAAACCAGGGACCGTCGGTGAGCCGGAAGTTAAGGGGTGAGCGTGCAGTCGACATCCTGATTCGGGAAGTGGACACGGCGCGAGACCTGACGCTGCAGGTGATGGTGCCCATGGTGGCGGGGTGGGCAGTTGCCCTGATGGCCGTTGTGGCGGCGGCCATGATCGTGCCGGCGGCAGCACTGGTGCTGGCTATGGGGTTGGGGGTTGGACTAATTGGCGGATCGATCGGTGCCGTGATGGGAGGCGGAGCCGCCGGCGTTGCCGAAGTTGGTGCGGCGTCGCGGGTCACCCAGTTGACGGGTGCCCTTGTGGCCGCCGCGCCTGACCTGCGGGCAAATCGGGTTGATGGCCGGATGCTCGCGCGGCTGAGAGAGGCTGAAGGTGTTGCCGCTCGAGCGGCACTGGTGAAGGCCGCCGCGCTTGGCGGATGTAACTCGCTGGTCGTGATGGCGATGATCGGGACAGCCCTGGGCATGCTGGCGCTGGTCTCGACGGAACAACCGACATCAGCTGGCATGATGGCGGTGCTGGTGTTGCTGCCGATCGCCCTGATCGAACCGGTTTCCGGTGCGGTCGACGCCGTGCAGCGATGGCCAGCGCTGGCGATGGTATTGGGACGGCTCAAGGAAAACGTGGAGATCGGGGATGCGGCAGAGAGGGACGACGCCGGGACGGGAACCGCGTTGCGGGACGCGATCTCGTGGTTATCGCTGAGCAAGGTGACAACCGGCTGGGCCGGGCGCTCGCAGCCTGTGTTGCGGAACGTCGACATGGACCTGCGAACAGGCGAGTGGATGACGGTAACGGGGCCGAGTGGGGCAGGAAAGTCCACCCTGCTTTCCCTGCTGATGTGCTTCCTGCGGCCATGGACCGGGATGTATCGCATCAACGGTGCTGACACGGAAACGATGGACGTGGAATCGGTGCGCAGGCAGATGGCCTGGTGCCCACAGGATGCCCATGTGTTCGACTCTTCAATTCGCGCAAACCTGTTGCTCGCTCGTGACCGGAGTGACGCGCCGACCGACGCCGAAATGCTGGGCGCCATGGAGCAGGTGGGACTCACGTCGCTGATCTCGGGGATGGCGGATGGGCTGGACACACGGATAGGTGAGGCGGGCCGGGCATTGTCTGGCGGGGAGCGGCAGCGCCTCGCCGTGGCAAGGATGCTGCTGACAGGTGCGCCGGTGATGCTGATCGACGAGCCGACCGCCCATCTCGATGACGACACCGCCAAGCACCTGATGTGCGATTTGCGGTCTGCCCTGCGCGAGAAGCTGGTGGTGACCGTGACCCACCGGCAGCAGGACATCGGGTCAGGCGATACACGCCTCAATCTCGGTGCCCAACCTCGTGGGGGCGGATAGTTCAGCAAGCGTTCAGGAACCCCCCGGTATACTCGCCGTGACGCCCTTCCTTTGATAGAGGCGGAATCTCTCGTCCTCCCCCAGGCCCAAGCGCCGTTGGTCGAACCACTTCACCTACATGAGGCACTCCATGAGCAACTCCATTTCACCCGACCGGCCAACTGGCCCAGTTGCCGGGCGCAAGCGACCGTCGCTGGTTCAACGGGCCGCAATTGGCGGATTGATGATCGCCTGTGTGGGAGCCGGGGTCGGAATCGACCGCGTCGTGCTCGATTCACCAGGGGCGGGTGCCCAGGAAGATGGAGACCTGGCGGACAGCGAGGCGTTCCAGATTCTCGAAGAGACCTACGATGTCATCCGAGGCTCCTACGTGCAGTCAGAGGATGTTACCGACGAGCAATTGATCTACGGTGCTGCCGCCGGGATGGTGGACGCGCTGGGTGATGTCGGCCATTCACGGTTCCTGAGCCCGGAAGAGGCACTGCGTTTCGTGGACAGCACCAACGGACAACTGGTGGGGATCGGGGTCAATATCGACACCTCGGAACTCCCGTTGCGCGTGATCATGCCGATCCAGGACTCTCCGGCACTGGAGGCAGGGATCGAAGCGGGTGACTTGATCGTCGCCGTGGATGGGACCGACCTGCGCGAACTGGACGACCTCGACGCTGCATTGAACCTGTTGCGGGGCGGGGAAGGTTCGACGGTAACGCTGACGATCAAGCGAGGCGATGAGCCGGAGTTTGACGTAACGGTCACCCGACAGCGAATCGAAACGCCGCCCGTGTCCTGGGCGATGCTGCCGAGCGACGTGTTGTGGGTGCGAATCGACCAGTTTTCGGCTGGTGCGACAGAGCAACTCGCGCAGGCACTCCGAGCAGGGAAGGACCAGGGCGCCAAGGGGCTGTTGCTGGACCTGCGGGCCAATCCGGGTGGGCTGGTGAAGGAGGCGAAGGGTGTAGCCCAGCAACTGCAGCCAGGTGGCAATGTGCTCTATCAGGAAGAAGATGCGGCGGGCGCAATCGAGCAGGTGCTCGTGCCAGAAGGTGACGGCGAGTGGCAGGATCTGCCGATCGTGGTGTTGATCGATGGTGATTCGGCATCGGCGGCGGAGATCACTGCGTCGTCGTTGGAAGAGAACGGGCGCGCCACGCTGGTCGGTGAAACCACCCGCGGCACAGGAACCGTGTTGCAGCCAACCCAACTCACCGACGGGTCGATGGTGCTGATTGGCACCGAATTGTGGCTGACAGCCAACGGTGAGGTGATCTGGCACCAGGGGGTCGATCCGAACGTGGAAGTCGAACTCGAGGACGTGACCAGCGCCGCCCTTCCCTATACCTTCGAGGACAACGTCGTGAGCGAGGATGATTTCGCCACGATCGACGATACCCAACTGCTGGCGGGATATTCTGCGCTGCAGGAGACGATGGGGCCAGAGGATTAGTCGGTGACGGAACATCGGAAAGCGATGGAACGTCTACCCTGAGATGCAATGACGTCGAGTCCGGTTCGGTGATGCCAGAAAAAGGCGCATGGAGGCGTTCGAATGTGGATTGAGCGGGAATCGCCTGAGACGCGGTGGAATTGGCGCCGGTGGTGGAAGCGGGGCGGGCTGACCCTCGCACTGGTCCTGACGTTTATCACTGGTGCCGGAGTTGGGCACTGGTCGGACGCGCAAATCGCGACGGGCACGCAGCAGCACGATGACCTGGAGGACCTCGAGGCGTTCGAAACGCTGGCGCAGACCTACGACTACATCCGGGAAATGTATGTGGGGTCTGACGAAATATCGGACGAGGAACTGATCTATGGTGCTGCGAGCGGCATGATGGATGCGCTCAATGACCCCGGCCATTCCTCGTTCCTGAATCCCGAAGAAGCGGCCGACCTGCGAGAGCAGCAGACTGGCGCCTATGTGGGGCTTGGTATCTCGGTTGATCCGGAGCAATTGCCCCTGCGGATCATCTTCCCGTATGAAGGCTCGCCAGCGGAAGAGGCGGGCATCCTCCAGAACGACGTAATCATTGCCATCGATGGCCAGTCGTACGAAGAATTCACCTCCGTCGAGGACTTCAGGGACCTGCTTGGCGGAGAGGAAGGATCCACGGTCGAACTGGAACTCCGTCACTGGGGCGAGACCGAAAGCTACACCGTAACGATTACCCGAAGCGTGGTCGAAATCGAGACGGTGTCATATGCGATGTTGCCGGACAACGTGGCGTGGATCCGCATCTCCAGCTTCAACGAGGGGACGTCGGCCGACTTCAAGCGAGCGATTCGCCGGGTTGAGCGGCTCGGGGCGGAGTCGATGATCCTAGACCTGCGCGGCAATCCAGGCGGATGGGTTGTGGAGCAACTCGCGGTAATTGGACAGTTCGTGCCGGCCGGTACCCTGGTGGTGACCGAGCGGGATGCCGACGGCAACGAAGACGAACGGGTGACCCTGGAAGAGAATGGCCTGTGGCTGGAGAAGCCGCTGGTGGTGCTGGTGGACGGCGACTCGGCATCGAGTTCGGAAGTGACGGCGGCAGCCCTAGCCGAGAATGACCGGGCAGTGACGATCGGTCAGACCACGTTCGGCACGGGAACGACCATTGTCTACATCGACCTGCCGGACGGATCGATCCTCTCGATGGGCATTCTGACCTGGGAGACGCCCGACGGGAACATCCTGTGGCGGGTGGGATATACCCCGATGATCGAAGTTGAGAACGAACCCGGCGTGCCCGCGGCGCTGCCGTACCTGATCGGCCGGAGCCTGGATATGGATGCCTTGCTGGCAACCAATGACGACCAACTGATCACCGCATTCGAAGAGGTACAGCCGTAAGGGATTTGGACATGGCCCGGGATGGCGTAACTACGCGACATCCCGGGCCTTATCAGGCCCAAGCAGGCTAGATCAGTCATGGTGCATGGTATTGTTTGGGCTGGAGCGCCGGATGCAATCCCCCGTCGCTGCGTCGTTCGGTTCGCCGAATGAGCCAGTGGATTGCCGGAATGCCAACCGCAAGGAGATGGGCGAGTACATGATCTCTGTGGAGTCATGGCCTGATTCGGCTGTGAAATTATGGACACTCGCCCAGCGATTCCAGAAGTTCGTGCTGGTCGGTGTGGTTGGATTGGCGGTCAATCAGTTTGGATTGATGGCCCTGCACAGTGTCGTTGGCCTCAGCGTTCCCATTGCGTCGCCATTCGCCATTTTTGCGTCCATGATCGTCACCTTCATTCTTAACGAAGTATGGACTTGGCACGATCGTGGCAGTGGTCGTGTGGTTCACCGAGCGATGTCCTACATACCCATCAATGTGGGCGGCCTGGTGATCAACTGGGCCATTCTCTATTACCTCCACGACCAGTTCGACATGCACTACCTGGTAGCAAACCTGTTTGGGGCCGGTGTGGCAGCGATCTGGAACTTTGCCCTGAACAACGCAATCACCTGGCGGAGCTGAGAGGCGGGACGGAATGCGGTGTTTTCCGCAGGACGTGCGTCGACGAAGCCGTGTGGTATAACCTACGGCGTTGCGTTCGCCGGAGAACGAGATGCATTCGTGCGCTTCTCGCCACCGATTCACCGGGCAATTCATCACGAGAGAGCGTGGCGAGCACAATAGCGGTGACAGGAAGGAATTCCACCATATGCAGAACGGTCACACGTCGAATGGCGCCGGAGCGGTAACCACAGAAGCGCCCCGAAACATCATCATGGGTGCAGGCCCGGCCGGACTCTGCTCGGCGTATGTGCTGAGCAAAGCCGGGGTCAACGCAACGGTTGTTGAGTCGGCTCCTTTCGTCGGCGGCCTGGCCAGGACCATTCGTCGCCAGACCGACCATGGTGAGTTCAAGTTCGATATCGGTGGCCACCGCTGGTTCACCAAGAACGAAGAGCTGAACGAACTGTTCCGCGAGGTGGTGGCGGACGAACTCCTGTGGGTCAACCGCATCAGCCGCATTTACTTCGACGGCAAGTTCATTGACTACCCATTGAAGATTGGAAGCGCGCTCAAGGCGGTAGGACCGGTGACGGCCGCGCGCGCGGTGGCCGACTATGGGCGGGCGCGTGCCGAGCAGAAGCTGAATCCGAAGCCGATCCGGTCGATGGAAGACGCGTACATCGACCAGTATGGCGAGACGCTCTACAAGCTCTTCTTCCAGGCCTACTCCGAGAAGGTATGGGGCCTGAAGTGTGACCAGCTCTCCGGCGACTGGGTCAACCAGCGAACCAAGGGCATGTCCCTGGTGACGGCGATCAAGGATGCCGTGATCCCCTCGAAGGGTGAAGTTGTTTCCCTGATCGAGCAGTTCATGTATCCGCGAGACGGATTTGGCCGGTTTTCGGAGCGGATGGCGGATGCCATTACCGCTGCCGGCAACGAGATTCGCCTGAAGAACGCCGTCGAGAAGATTGTGCTCGATGGCAACCGGGTGAAGGGTATTCAGGTTCGGACCGAAAACGGGTCGGAATTCATCGAGGGGGAGAACTTCATCTCCTCGATTCCGTTCACGGTGCTGGTGAAGATCATGGAGCCGGCTGCCCCGGCTGATGTGATCGAGGCGGCGGATTCGCTTACGTTCCGGGACATCATCACGGTCAATCTGATGATCAAGAAGCGGCAGGTGACCCAGGACACCTGGCTCTACGTGCACGACCGGAACATTCTGTTCGGGCGGTTCCACGAGCCGAAGAATTGGAGTCCGGCGATGGTGCCGAGCGATGACTATACATCGCTGGTCATCGAGTACTTCTGTACGCGGGGCGATCACATCTGGAACATGACCGACGAGCAACTGGTGAACCAGTCGGTCAAGCATCTGGTTGAAGATCTCGACTTCGTGCGCCCGGATGAGGTGCTCGGCGGCTTCACCCTGCGAGCAACGAAGGCCTATCCGGTCTACGATCTCGACTACCAGGAACCGTTGCTCAAGATGAAGAACTACATCCAGAGTATCGAGAACCTGCAGTACATCGGCCGTGGTGGATCGTTCCGCTACAACAACACTGACCACTCGATCGAGACGGGCTTGCTGGCGGCCAAGAACCTGCTTGGTGAGCACCACGATCTGGAGCGCGTGAACGCTGACGACGAATACCACGAGATCAAGCGGAACAAGTCTTCCGCTGGCGTGGTGTAATCTCGATCATCGTGCGGTGCAAGAGGGGTGGGGCATGACCGATCATGACGCGCAGCCTGCTTCGCTGTCCGGTTCTCCCGTCCAAGATGAGCCTGAGTCGGGAGATCGCAGACTCAGGCTCATTGTGTTCGGGGTGCTGGCCCTGGCATGGGTCGGCTTTCTGGCCTTTGGCCAGGTTCGGGCCCGATTCTGGATTCGGAACGAGTTTCAGATCGAGTGGAAGCCGGTCTTTGGCATCTGGCGGGTCGCGATCGGCGAGTTGCCGGGTGGACTGGCGGTGCAGGGGCTGGTGCTTGCTTCGATCGCTGTGGTGGTTGTTGGAGTCATCGGTTGCCTGTATCTGCTATTGACTGCAGATGTGGCGGAACCGGATCAGGAAACTTCCTCCTGATCCGGTTCGCTTTTTTCAGAAGTGTTGTGATTGTTCTGGGCCTCCTGCTGGTCGGATTTAAGCTCGATCAGTTCAATCAGCGATAACCCACTTGGTGATACCTGCCAGACCACCTTGCTGCCGCGCCCGTAGGCTGGCTTCAGAAGTCCACGCGTGCGCGCACTGGTGTAGAGGGTGTCGACGAATTCACGTTGGACGTCGAGGCGCTTCGCGATGATCGAACTCTCCTGGCCGGGAGTGAAGCCACGCTCGCTCTGAACGATGGCGACCAGGAATTGAACCAGGAAGTCGTCAAGCGGAGAGTGGAAAGGGCGTGCGTTCGTCATGGTAAATCCTGCGCGACGGTGACTGGCAATTCCCGATTTCCAGAGGTGACGGTGTCATGAGACAGGCTCGCACCGATGTGAGGAAGGTCGTGACTGGACCGGTGATCCCGTCACGATACACTGGATGACGGACTAATCGCGTGAACGCCTCCCCACAAACAGAGTGACTGGTATGCTTGGACCAGTATGTATTCTGGTCACCTGGCAGACCCCAACGTCGGATAACACTTCCTTTGAGCTCAACATCCTTGCGTGACGCCGAACTCACCTTTCGCTCATCCGGATTGCCGGGTGGGTCATTTGTGGCTGCGGTCAACGACCGGCAGTTCATGCAACTGTCCGACCGAGGTGGGGCGAGCAACCAGATTGGAGATCGTTGGGCCGACCACTGTGCCGAAGCAATTCGAGAGCAGCCTGAGCTCCGTCGTGCACGGTCCCAGAAGCTGATAGCCAGGCGATGGATGCGGCTGGACGATATTCCCGCGATCGCAAGGCTCGCGTCCCGCGCGCAGCTCCAGAATCCGGATTTCCTGCTGATCGCGCCGGGGTCCGACGGACATGTAGTTTGGGCGAGTGATGCCAAGTTCTCCGTTGATACGGCGCGTTCCAAGCAGGTTAGCGTCGAGATGCTCAATGCCCTGCTTGGACAGGAGGGCGAGCTGGCGAACCTGCTGCAGGATGTACCTGACCATGCGACCTACCTCAACGGTACATTCCTGTGTCCGGACTACCCCCTGACTCACCTGCTGCTGCGGGAGCGACGGGGTCCGAGGCGAGCAACGGTGCGCGAGGAGGAAGTTCGCTTCGTCGACGTTGATACGCTGGCGTTTCTGGAGCCACTTGGATTGCCAAGGTTACGAGCATACCTGGCGACCCTCGATGGATATCCCTTCGATCCCGACGCGGTGTTGCTGGTGGGCCTCTATTACTATCGGCTTGCGAGAGCCGCCGTGGGGTGCTGGCTGGACCAGGCGAGTCCGTTGCTTGCCTATCAGGACGACCAGGTGCCGGTGAATGAGGATGCTCTCCTGGCCCAGGCGAAGGCATTGGCGGCTGGCGGGCAAATGAGTGCATGGGGACTACTTCTGCGGTGGAACGATCTTGCGGAGCAGACGAGGCAGCAGCGACTGGCGATCGATCGAGCCTCGGCGCCACCGATCAACGGACGCAAGCTGCGAGACGTGATCGAACAGGAGGCGGCACGGCGTCAGGTGGTGCCCCCTTCGGCCTCGCGGGTGCGCCGAATTGTTGGAGGGTGGTTTCGTCAGCAGGTGCGGGAGGAATTCGGCCCAATCATGCCGCCGGTGGATGACTTCGACGGCGTGCTGACCCGGGTAGGTTCCTTCAGTCGGTCACTTGGACCTGCTGCCGACATCCGGACGCAGGAGGTGCTTGATGACCTGTTCGGCGAGGCAGTACCGCTGCCGGAAGGGACCTAGCGACGGTCCGATCGTGTCCACTGCCGCAGTTCGGTAGCGTGCACCAGATGGGTATCCGCGTCGTGGGGTGAGTGAACCGGGCGTGCCCTCACGATGCAGACATCGGTTCCATATGCGGGTATCATTTTGAGGTCGAAACCAGTGAGTTTGCCGACCCGGTGGTTCGTTCCGGCTTATCCGGAGAACTGTTTGATTGGCGTCTCGGACGAGGGAACATTCCCGCGCGAAAGGGCATGCGAACCCGATGGCAGAAACAGTTGCCGAAAACATGCTAGTAGACGTAACCGTGACCGTGAATGGCGTCACGCGGTCCGCGGCGGTTGAGCCCCGGACCCTGCTCGTGCATTTCCTGCGGGACAACCTGGGGCTGACCGGTACGCATGTGGGGTGCGAC
>JAEZJB010000332.1 GCA_023415845.1 Chloroflexota bacterium
CACCTACCCATCCTCGTCAACGCCGACTCTTCGATTGTGCATCCTGTTGTCTCACGAGCTGGATTTCGGCGTCAAGCGATGGAACGACCCAGCGTTCACAACGTTCCTTCACCAGCAGTCGGGTCGCCGATGGCGGATGGCGCTCACTCGAATTCGCTCCGCATTAATTCACTAATTCATTAATTCGCACATCGTTGATTCCATAGGGTTTTTGGGACCGGAATTCGTGCGATTTTGTGCGAATTCGTGCGGAATCGTGACTGGGTGGCATCGTGGAATGACAGGGTAGGATAGCCACACGGTCGCCAGGCTATCCCTGCAGAAGCGGAAGTCGGGCGGGTGGTGGATCGGCGCTGCCTGGCTGATCCATACCTATCGTACGCATCGAGCAGGCTAAATCCCGCCACCACACGAAAAATTGGCCGTCCGTTCACCTCCAGACCAGTGAATACCTGGCCTGAAGGCACCCGCAAACCCCGGACACGACCTATCGGTGGACCAGATTCACCGATCCGTCGTCGAGTACGGTGTGGGTGCCCTGGCACGAACGCTCAGAGCAGTGACTTGAGCCGGGCAGCGTCGATGTTCCCACCACTGAGAATGACCGCCGTGTTTGATGCTGGCTGTGCGCCGGTTTTGCCGGAAAGCAGGCCCGCGAGCGCGGCAGCTCCAGATGGTTCGACGAGGACCTTGGTGCGGCTGAGGATGAGGCGCATGGCATCGAGAATCTCGTCGTCGGTGACGAGAATCATGTCATCTACATAATGCTCGATGATCGAATGGGAGAGATCGGCGGCAAACGGGGCCGCGAGTCCGTCGGCGATGGTGTCGATGCGGACACCGGCAACCGGCTTGCCGGCCTCAAGACTCTGGCGAACGACGCTGGCTCCAACCGGTTCGACGCCGACGATACGGACATCAGGGCGGAGCGCCTTGACGGCAACGAGGATGCCCGAGAGCAGCCCACCGCCGCCAGCGGCGACGATAATGTTCTCCACGTCGGGCATATCCTCCAGGATTTCGAGGCCCACCGACCCCTGACCGGCGATCACGGCAGGATCGGCAAAGGGTGAGACGAAGGTGAGTCCATGCTCCTGCTGAAAGGGGACGAGTTCGTCCAGCACGTGCGTCATGTCGGCCACGAACCGAATCTCGGCGCCATAGCCACGAATCGCCTCGACCTTGGCCGGCACGGCGTTTTCGGGCATGAAGATGACGACGCGGGTTCCGACCTGCGCTCCGGCCCAGGCCAGCCCCTGGCCATGGTTCCCGGCGGAGAGGGTGACCACCCCTCGTTCCCGCTGCTCGGGTGAGAGCTGGAGCGCGGCATTGAGCGCACCGCGGGCCTTGAACGAACCCGTTTTCTGGAAGACCTCGGCCTTCAGGCCAAGGTTGGTGCCGGACAGGGCGTTCAACTGATGAGAGGTGAGGAGGGGTGTGCGATGCAGGTGGGGCATGATGCGCGCCCGGGCGGCATGGACATCATCGAGCGTCACGTCCCGCCAGGTTGGGATGGGCGAGGTAGTATCTGCAGCACCTGGCTGCCCCGCGTTACTCCGGAGACCGGTGCCGGTGGCTCCCCGTGATTCCGGATTCGTTGTCGCGGACATGAAGATACTCCCCCTGGAATTGCATGGACGCCCCGCTCAGGACGCGGGTGTCGAGAGTATAGGGGAGGAGATTCGACCTCGCACCAGGTCCTCACCAATGGCGGGAGACGTTCAATGACCAGTGATTCCGGCGAATTCGTGCCACGGACCGAGGGACTCTCGCGAGCGGCGACGGTACAGACGATCCCGTTCGATGAGGACGCGATTGGGCAGATAGCGGAGTACCTGGGAGTCGAGGCGACGCTGGCACCGTTCCGGATGCCGGGGTCGACCGTGTGGCAGGTCACGGTGCCTGGCGAGGAAGCCAGGCCGCAAGTGTTGCTGACGTTGTGGCCGAAGCAAAAGCGGGTAGATGCGATCGCCGGGCCGACCACGGTGGTGCTGTCGAATGTGGTGTCGGTTGACCTGGTGCCGGGGGTGGAGGTGCAGTTCCGGCGCGGGAACCGGGATGTGCTGGTGGTGGCGCGGAATGGGAAGGTGATCGTGCGGGCGTAGCTCGCGAGAGCAGGGGATCAGACTCTTCCGAGACTCCTCCAGATCAGGCCCGACGACAGCCGCTTACTTCTGCGATGCAGACCTTCTCCTCGAACGCGGCAGGTCGGCTCGTACAACCGATTGCGGCGAATATGAGGATGTGCACGCTCGTCTCTGGCAGGGTGGACGACAGAATCGGCAGATTCCCCATGCAACCATCGATTCTGTTGCCGATTCAGGTCCACCCGTACGGATGAGAAAATCCTGCCATGGATGGCACCCTTAGCCCATATCGCCTCGCTTCTCCCACCAGCGTTGGGGATTGGCCCGCATGTAGGCACGGGCACGATGAAGCGCGTCGTCAGTGGACAGGATGCGATCGTAGTAATCGTCGCGCCAGAGTCTCCCCTCGTACGGGGGCCAGTTCAGTTCCTCGACAC
>JAEZJB010000176.1 GCA_023415845.1 Chloroflexota bacterium
CCGATCGATCGACTGAGCCAACATTCCGCTTCGATGCCTTCACGAACCGTGTGGTCGAGTTCACGATTCGGAGTATGCGCCGCGCAGATTAATGGTCTGTTACCCGACTGTTAAATCCCTGGGCCTAATCTGTTAACCCGGGTCGGCAAACGTTAATACGCTAGCCGGCAGTGGGTGTGGCGCCCGCTGGCATGGTGGCAAGATCGGTGGGCCGGGCAGATCCCGCATCCAGGTATGACACCGCCGTGCTGACGTACGGATCACCACCAAGGGCCGCCGATCCGTCGGTCGCCGTTAGCAGCACGTCCGGCCGCACACCTTCGTCCTGGATCCGCCCCTTGCTGGGCGTAAACCACTCGGCCACCGTCACTCGCAGGGAGGCACCGTCGGAGAAGTCGAAGATGCGTTGCACCGACCCCTTGCCGACGGTGGGCAGGCCGATGACCAGCGCCCGGTTGTAGTCGCGCAGGGATCCAGCCACGATTTCCGCCGCACTTGCCGTAGAGCCGTCCACCAGCACGATTACCGGCAGGTCCGTGGGTCGCACTTCGCCGTTGAGGATGGGGATCGCCACCTCATCACCCCTCCCCGGCGTGGAGTCCTCATACATCGCAGGGCCAACGTCGTCATCCAGGAAGCGACCAATCGTCTCCTGGGCACTCTTTACCCATCCTCCGCCGTTACCGCGCAGGTCGAGAATCAGTCCAGTCGCGCCATTGGCTTCAGCCTCCGCCAGGGCGGCGTCGAGTTCCGAGATCGTTCTGTCGCCAAAGATGTCGACCACAATTCGCATGTAGGTCGTGCCTGGCACCATCTCCCATGTCACCTGGTGCACGATGACCACCTCACGTTCGACCGTGACCGTCATCGGATCGCCATTGGCGTCCTTGACCAGGGTGATGTCAACGGTCGATCCCACCGGCCCCGTCAAGTCCTTGCCATTGAAGTCTTCGTCGATTGAGGAGACTGGACGATTGTCGATCCGCTCGACGATGTCACCCGGAGTGATCCCCGCGCGGTCGGCCGGTGAATCGGGTCCAACCCGCGCCACCGAGACGAGGCCGCCGACTTCCTGCAGTGTCAGCCCCACGCCCCCGTATTCACCCTCAAGTTCACTGGCGGCGATCTGGGCCTGTTCAGGCGGAAGGTACCTGGTGTAGTCGTCGTTCAGGCTGGCCAGCATCCCACTGATGGCATGCTGCTCCAGCGTGGTTTCAAACCGGACGCGGTCCTCATCGGAGGTAGGCCGGTAGTAGTAGTTGTTCATCAGCACGCCGGTGACCGCGTCGACGTCCGACGTTGTCTCCTGTCGGGACGTCCCCATCGTTTCTCGTCCAATGATGATCCCCCCGGCAACCCCGACGAGGAGGACCAGCAGGAACAGCCCGCTCATGCGAAGATAGAGATGGAATGGAGATATCGAGCGCGTCATGGGAGTGACACTTGGGCGTTGGGTATCGGGCGTCATGGAGTGTCCTGCTGGAGTGGTTGTCGCGTCGTTCAGGCACGCGGCCAATCGACATGAGGTTGTGAACGGAATGGGGACCCTGCTGGTTGCCGACGTGGGCAATACCAATACCGTATTTGGGCTGTTCGAGCCCGAAAACCCGGTTCCTCTGGCAACTGCCAGGATGTCGACCCGTCGCGATCGCATGCCGGACGAATGGTACGCGATCCTCCAGCCAGCCCTGATCTCGGCGCGGCAGGACCCGGCCGCCATTTCGGCAATGGTGATTTCGAGTGTCGTTCCTGGAGTGACACGCTGGCTCTCGTCCATGTGCGAGCAGCACTTTGGCGTTGCTCCCATGATTGTCTCGGTGAACCTGAACCTCGGTATCGGCATCGACTATCCGCAGCCAGCAGAAATCGGCGCGGATCGGCTGGTCAATTCCCTCGCTGCCTACCGCAAATACGGCGCACC
This sequence comes from Chloroflexota bacterium, assembly GCA_023415845.1. Classification (GTDB taxonomy): domain Bacteria; phylum Chloroflexota; class Chloroflexia; order Thermomicrobiales; family UBA6265; genus JACCYX01. The sequence goes on from JAEZJB010000176.1 coordinate 1,922, forward strand.
CCTGATTGCGATTGACTTCGGCACTGCCATCAACTTCGATGTCGTCAACGCAGCAGGCAATTACGTCGGCGGCGCCCTTGCTCCGGGCCTGATCGTGGCATTCGAGGCCATGACTTCGCGGGCGGCTCGCCTCTTCAATGTCGACCTGGTCCCGCCAGCTCACGCAATCGGTCAGTCGACAACCGAGGCACTCCAGTCCGGGATGGTGCTCGGCTATCTTGGGCTCATCGAGGGGCTGATCACTCGAATTTCCTCGGAACTCGAGGGCGATCCAACCGTGATCATCACCGGTGGGTACAGCGAAATCTTTGCCGCTGCCTCTGACCTGATCGACGCCTACGAACCAGACCTCACTGTCGAAGGGTTGCGGCAGGTGTACCTGTTGAACCGCTGATTCGCCTTCCCCCTCAGCCCCCGGTCGACCTTGCCCCAGCGAAAGGACCAGCCCGCAGCAGGCTGGTCCTTTCGCCGCCGTCAAAACACCCCTATACTTTGGCGAAACCAACACAACGCGAGCAGTGTCAGAGAGACAGTTCGCGACATATCTGATCTCAGGTAGCCGCGACCTGTTCAGCCGGAGAGGATGGACATGAAGCAGTACCCTGCGGACCGTATCCGAAACGTCGGCCTGTTTTCCCATGGTGGCGCGGGAAAGACATCTCTGGCCGAAGCGTTTCTTTTCGTCAGTGGCGCCACCAACCGGCTTGGCAACGCCCAGGACGGAACCACCGCCTCCGATCACGACCCTGACGAGGTCAAGCGAGGCATGTCCATCAGTACATCCGTGCTCCCGATCGAATGGGAAGACCACAAGATCAACGTCCTCGACGTACCGGGGTATGCCGATTTCCTCGGTGAAGTGCATGCGGCGATGCGGGTCGTCGATGGAGCGGTCATCCTCATCGATGCCGCCGCTGGCGTGGAAGTCGGTACCGAGCAGGCATGGAAACTCGCGGATCAGTACAATCTCCCGCGCCTGCTCTTCATCAACAAGATGAACCGTGAGAACGCCGACTTTCCCCGGGCACTTGCCTCACTTCGCGAAGCGTTTGGCAAGCAGGTCGCTCCGATTCAGTTTCCCATTGGCTCGGAAAAGACATTCCGTGGCATCGTGGACCTGCTCGCCAATACCGCCACCGTCTATCACTCCAATGCCGATGGCGGCTTCGATGTGATCCCGATTCCGGACGAGCTGGCCGATGAAGTGGCACTCTATCGCCAGGCCCTCGTCGAGAGTATCGCCGAGCATAACGAAGACCTGATGGAGCGCTATCTCAGCGACGAACCGATCGATGACGAAGAACTGTTCGACGAGCTGCGCTCATGCATTTCGGACGGTTCCGTGACTCCTCTCCTCTGCGGCGCCACGCAGTACACCCTGGCCATCCAGCCGCTCCTCCACTACATCATTCGCGAACTCCCGGCTGCGTCCGAACGTACCGAACCCGCCACTGTGAATGGCGAAGAGGGACGAGTCATTTCTGACCCCGATGCCCCCCTGGCTGCCCTGGCCTTCAAGACGCTCGCCGATCCCCATGTCGGACGAGTGAACTTCTTTCGGGTCTTCCAGGGCACGTTTCACTCACACTCCCACGTCACAAACACCAGCAAGGGCGAACCCGAGCGGATCGGGCAGTTGTTCCACATCATGGGCAAGGAACACACCCCCACCGAGGCCATCGTCGCTGGTGACATCGGCGGTGTGTCCAAGCTCAATTCGGTCACAACGGGTGACACGCTGGCTGCGGATGGATCGGGCATTGTGCTCAATCCGGTCGAAGCTCCTGCCGCGTCATACTCGTGCGCCGTCCATCCCCGGACCAAGTCGGACCTCGACAAGCTCAGTCAGGCATTGAACAGGCTCCACGAAGAAGATCCGTCGCTTGTCCTCTCTCGTGACCCGATCACGGGAGAAATGATCGTCAGCGGTCTGGGCGAACCGCATGTGCAGATCGCCATCGAGCGCATGAGCCGCAGGTCGGGAGTGAACGTCGAAATCGGTCTACCCCGGGTCCCATACCGGGAGACGATTCGATCGAAAACCGCCAGCGAATACAAGCACAAGAAGCAGACTGGTGGCGCCGGGCAGTACGGACACGTCCATATCGAAATCGAGCCCTTGCCCGATGTTGCGTTTGAGTTCACCGAGCGAGTCGTCGGGGGGTCGGTGCCGCGAGGATTCTTCCCGGCCGTCGAAAAAGGCATCCGCGACGCTCTGGACTCTGGCCCACTCGCTGGCTACCCGGTCGTCAACGTGCGTGCAACGCTGACCGACGGCAGCTACCACACCGTCGATTCCAACGAGATGGCGTTCCGAATCGCAGCCAAGGAAGCGTTCAAACGCGCCATGCTCGCGGCGTCACCGGTGCTGCTGGAACCGATCAGCCTGCTCCGCATAACCATGCCCGATGAATACCTGGGTGATGTCATGAGCGACCTCAACTCCCGCCGGGCTCAGGTCAGCGGGATCGAACCAGCCGCCAACGGTTCATCCACCATCGAAGCGATGGCGCCGACGGCCGAAATCCAGCGGTATGCCACTGATCTTCGCTCGATCACCCAGGGACGCGGCTCGTTCACCGCCGTTTTCGATCATTATGACGAGGTACCAGGCCACCTCGCCGAGGCGATCCGCAAAGAGGCCGAGGAAGCCGCTGCTTGAGACAGGCAACCACGAACGGACTAGACTGCACACCGGCGGCACGAGGGTGCCGCCGGTGTTTCATGCCATGTCGTTTCATGTTCCCATCAGGAGTTCCAGCAACAACCATGCCAGTTCAATCCGCACTCCCACTCAACCTCCCTCACGCCTCCAACTTCGATATTGTGTTCGATGGGGGTTCGCGGGGAAATCCTGGCAAGGGGTATGGCAGCTACGAAATCACGTCAAACGGTGCGGTCGTCGACAGGCGGGAAGAGATCGCCTATGGGAACAACATCACCAACAATCAGGCAGAATACATGACCCTCATTCGCGCTCTGGAATGGTTGCAGGCGTCACTTGGACAGGACGCTCGACTCGCGACCGTCAACGTCCTTGGTGACAGCAAGCTCGTGATCATGCAGTCGCAGGGTCTGTGGAAGGTCAACAACGAGGGTCTTCGCCCCCTGAATCGTCAGGTGCGAGATCTCATGAAAACGTTCGGCAAGGTTACGTTGACCTGGCACGCCCGCAAGCACTCGGTCGCGCGTTTGGGACACTGATTGGGTTCACCCAGTCGGTCTCGCCACAATCGCGAACAGTTCCTTCTATCCGGTGTGACGGTCGAAGGGGCTGTTCGTGAGTCGGGTAGCACCAACCACCATCGTGTTTGCAGATCAGGAACGCCGGACCACCCGTTGCAGGCGAATCGCCATCCCGAATGCGAGCGCCATCACCACGATCGCGATTAGCAGAAGCGGCAGGTACGCAAGACCCGTAAGCCATTTGATTGCGATCACCGCGACGACGGTGGCGCCCATGGCCTGCCACAGTGCCCGTGTCATCTGTTCATCCACTACTCGTCACCTCGGAAGGATTCGGCTCATGAGTCACTTCAGGAAAGTCTATCTCGCCTCGCCACTCGGCTTCGCGCATTCCACCTCCGCCTTCATGGATCAGGCAGTGGCTGCGCTCCGCCAACACCTGATCGTCCTGAACCCGTGGGACGATCAGCGGTTCGCGGAAGAATTCGCCGCACTTGCCGAGGAAGAAAGCTTTAGTCGGCGTAGTACGCGGCTAGGTGAAATCAACCGGGAACTCGGCCGCGCCAATACCGAAAATATTGATGCGGCGGAAGCAGTGTTCGCTATCCTCGACGGCGTCGACGTCGACTCGGGCACTGCCGCAGAAATTGGCTATGCGTTTGGCACGGGCAAGCGGGTCTATGGACTCCGAACCGACTTCCGTCTCGCCGGCGACAACCACGGCGCAATCGTCAACCTGCAGGTGCAATACTTCATAGAGGCCTCCGGCGGTCGCGTTGTCACCTCCCTCGATGACTTCATCGCCTGTGCCAGGGAGTTCGCCGCCGGCTCCTGATCACCGTCCGCAGGAACACGCGCAAAAACCTCGTCACCACCCTTGCATCGAGCCCCGGTGCCCCCTATACTTCGCGTGCTCGCGGGTGATTAGCTCAGCTGGTTAGAGCGCTACGTTGACATCGTAGAGGTCACTGGTTCGAGTCCAGTATCGCCCACCACGCAGCGAAAGAGCCACGGCCTCCGGGTCGTGGCTTTTTCATGTCCCTCCCACATTCTGTATCATCGTTCCGGCACTTCGGCAGTTGCCGGTAGGCCACCTCCAGACCTCCGTCGATTCAAGGACCGACCTTTATGGCGTATCGCCAGCATCTGGCAGCCATCCTCATCTCCGCTCTCCTCGTCTTTGGCGTCGGAGCGCCCGTCGCATTGGGCCAGAACGACACGTCTCTCGGGCTTTCCTCCTCCCATTACATCGTGGTCGACGCCGAGACCGGCAACGTCTTCGCCGAATACAAAGCCCACGACCGTGTTGGCATCGCCAGTGTCACCAAGATGTTCACGGCCGTTCAGGCGCTCGAAATGGCGCCCCTCGACACCATATTGACAACGTCGGATTTCGACCTGCGCGACCCCGAAGGCAACTACATGGGGTCGAACGGCACTCTGATGGGCTTTGGGGTCGGTGAGCAATACACCCTGCGCGACCTGCTCTACGGAATGATGCTGCCCTCCGGGAACGACGCGGCGATCACCATCGCCCGGTCGCTCGGATACCAGGAAGGCGACACCGACCAGGAAGCTGTCGATCGCTTCATGAGCCTGCTCAACCAGCGCATCAAGGACATGGGGCTGGCGGATACGAACCTGGTCACGCCCTCGGGCTGGGGCGTAGAGGGCCACTACTCCACCGCCGCCGATGTGGCGACGTTCGGTCGGCTGGCAGCCCAGTACCCGGACCTGATGGAAATCATGGGCACCCAGTCATACACGACGTCAAATGGAAATCTGACGGTCACCAACACGAATCGTTCGCTCAATCAGTATCCATCCGTCTTTGCTGGCAAAACTGGATATGACTGGGATGCCGGGTATTGCCTGATCAACTTCGCGACCCGCGAAGGCGCAGGCACCATGATCGCGGTCAACCTCGATGGCGTCGCCCCCGGCGGCTGGTACGACGATAGCGCCAGCCTCCTCGATTATGGCTTCGAACAGCGTGCAGAACTGATCGCCAGCGGTGGACCGTTTGACGGCGCCGTTGCGTCATTCACCGATCCAGCAGTTGCCGAAATCGCCCGGTCGACCACATCCAGCGCCGCGTACACCATTGTGGAGGAAGAGGTCGCGAGTTCCGGCGAGTCCGTGGTGCCTGCAGATCCCGTTGTCGTTTCGGCTCCTGCCGATGAACCTGCAGCCATCAGCCGGATTGCCGCGCCTGCGGCCTGGGCCGTAGCGGGACTCGCGATCGGACTGCTTGCCATTCGTGCCGTCATCTCCTCGCGCGATCTGAATCTGGGCTTCAGCCATCGCCTGCAACGCAAGGCAGAACCCCGTGCCGATCGTCCGGAGATCGATTCCGTGGAGGGAAATCCGGTTTGACACAGGGTGTCTCCGGGTCCTATTCTGAGGCCAAATTGAAGACTCGGCGTTGATCAGGACACGCCCGACGGCGGGCAGCCGCAGCGACCTCGGAAATGGTGAAAGCCGGGGAGTCAGCCACCGTCATCGCACCACCTGTGAGCTGTTCCCGGAACCGGCATTCAAGCCGTAGTAAGTGGAACCGGTTGGCCTCGTTACCGGCGCATCGAGCGATGGTTGCTGCTCCTCCGTGGCACCCATCGGAACAAGGGTGGAACCACGTTGACCCGGCGTCCCTTTCAGGATTGCCGGGTCATTTCTTGTCTGCCGCGTCCCACACGTTACTGCCGACGCGCGCCGGAGGATCACCATGTCTGACATCGAGCACTTCGACATATCAGTCGATACGGAAGACCAACGCGAATACGAACTCGCTCGCATGCGCCACTCGACGGCTCACCTGATGGCTGAAGCCGTCCAGGAACTCTTTCCCGACGTGAAGTTCGGAATCGGCCCCGCCATCCAGGACGGCTTCTACTACGACTTCGATTTGCCGCGCGCGCTCACGCCAGACGATCTCAAGGAGATCGAAAAGCGCATGCGCCAGCACCAGAAGAAAAACGAGAAGTTTGAGCGCACGGAAGTTTCCCGCGAACAGGCCCTCAAGATCTTCGCCAACAATCCCTACAAGGTCGAACTCATTGAGGGCCTCCCCGAGGATGAGACGATCACGACGTACCAGCAGGGCGATTTCCTCGATCTCTGCCGCGGCCCCCATGTGGACACGACGCGCCAGATCGGTGCCTTCAAGCTGCAGTCCATTGCTGGCGCATACTGGCGCGGCGACGAGAAGCGGCCGATGCTTCAGCGCATCTATGGCACGGCCTGGCCAACGCAGGAAGAACTGGACGAGCACCTTCACAAGCTGGAGGAGGCCCAGCGCCGCGACCACCGCCGCCTCGGCAAGGAACTCGACCTCTTCTCCGTCTCGGATGAGATCGGGCCTGGCCTGATTCTCTGGCATCCGAAGGGCGCGATGATCCGCTACCTGGTCGAGCAGTTCGAGCAGCAGGAGCAACTCGCCCGCGGCTACGACCTCGTCTACACGCCCCACATCGCGTCCGAGAAAATCTATCGCACGTCCGGCCATCTCGAGACGTACCACGAGAACATGTACTCCCCGATGTCCATCGAAGAGGTCGACTACTACCTCAAGCCGATGAACTGCCCGGGCCACATCATGATCTACAAGAACTCGGTTCACTCCTACCGGGAGTTGCCGATTCGCCTCGCGGAACTGGGCACGGTCTATCGCTACGAACGTTCCGGCACGCTCCACGGCATGCTCCGGGTGCGCGGCTTCACGCAGGACGATTCCCACATCTTCTGCACGCATGAGCAGGTCGTGGACGAGGTCGCCGGAGTGCTCGATCTGGCGATGCACATGGCCGATGTCTTCGGCTACCGCTTCGAGGTCTATCTCGGCACGCGTCCCGAGAAAGCCATCGGCAGCGAAGAGAACTGGAACGAGGCGGTCGACAAGCTCAAACAGGCGCTCGAGAGCCGGAACCTCCCCTTCAAGGTCGATGAGGGCGAAGGCGCCTTCTACGGCCCGAAGATTGACATCAAGTGGCTCGATGCGCTTGGACGTGCCTGGACGGGCCCTACGATCCAGGTCGACTTCAACCTGCCCGAGCGGTTCGATGTGAATTATGTCGGGGAAGATGGCGAACGCCATCGCGTCGCCATGATCCATCGCACGCTGCTCGGCTCGATGGAGCGGTTTGTCGGCGGACTCGTCGAGCACTACGCTGGCGCGTTCCCGGCCTGGCTCGCACCGCAGCAGGTCTCCATCATCACGATCACGGACGATCAGCTTCCGTTTGCCGACGAGGTGCAGGCAACGCTCAAGAATGCCGGCATCCGGTCCGAGGTCAATCACTCCACGGGACGCATGCAGGCCAAGATTCGCAACGCCCAGTTGCAGAAGATTCCGTACATGCTGGTGATCGGCAAGCGTGAGGCCGAATCACGCCAGGTCGCGGTCCGCCTCCGCTCCGGGGAAGACCTCGGCGCGATGCCGGTCGAAGACTTCCTGCAGCTGATCCAGCCAATCATCGAGAGCCGCTCGCTCTCGCTGCTGCCGGAACCAGCGCCAGTCGAAGCCTGGACCTGATCACGGTCGATAAGTAAAAAGGGAAGCGGGGTGGCGCCATGCCACCCCCCGTCCCAATAACCCGGTTTCCCCCTAGCGCCCGGAGCTA
>JAEZJB010000184.1 GCA_023415845.1 Chloroflexota bacterium
AGGACGACATCCGCCAACCGAGCGGGGCCCTGAGCGACCGCCACGTGGCCGAGCGGCCACCTTCGGTGGTGATCGTGCCGGTGACGACGGACGATCACGTGCTGCTGGTGCGGCAGTGGCGCCACGCGGCCGACCAGCACCTGATCGAACTTCCGGCCGGCTTGATCGACCCCGGCGAGTCGGTGGAAGAGACGGCCCGGCGCGAACTGCGGGAAGAGACCGGTCACGAGGCGGGCGAGGTCTCCGTGCTGGGGACCGCCTTCCTCTCCCCCGGTTTCACCGACGAGCAGTCGACGTTCGTGCTGGCCACCGGTTGCGTACAGATCGAAACCGAGCAGGACCCCGACGAACCGGTACAGGTCGCCCGCGTACCGCTGGCAAAGGTGCCCGACCTGCTGGTGCCTGGTGATCCGGTGATCCAGCAGGCCCAGTGCCTGATCGGCCTGTTCTGGCTGCTGCGCCTGCGACCTGCGCTGGCCTAACCAGTCGCGCGATAACGCTCCGCACAAATTCATGAATTCATGAAATCCGAAAACCCCATGGAATCAGGGATTTCGGAGCTGATTTCGTGCGACTAAATGCGAATTAATGCGGATGTGCCCCGGTTCGCCGTTGCGCGCTGGCGACTGACGCGCTGGTGCGCCTACCTATCGTACGCATCGAACGGCCCAAATCCCGCCACCCTTGCGCAGATTGGCCGTCCGTTGGCGGAATCGGAGCCCGGGAAGTCGGATGAGCGGTGCATCGGGGGCGACCAGGGCAGCCACCGCGTCGCATGCGTTTCGCTCAGGACCGAGCGACGGCCTGACCAGCGACAAACCCCGTCGTCCAGCAGAGTTGCAGCGAGTAGCCCCCTGACGGTCGGCTGACGTCCAGCAGGTCACCCACGACATACAGGTTCTCGATCAGGGTGGATCGCATCGTGCGCATGTCAATCTCGCGCAAGTCAACCCCACCGTCGGCGACCACCGCCCGGTCGAAGCCCATCAGGTGGCTGATGGTCAGTGGAATCGCCTTGACCAGGTTCACCAGCCGCTTGCGATCGTCGCGGCCAAAACTGTGGACCTTGACCTCGGTATCCAGATCGGGCAGCAGCATCACCGGAATCTGCCAGACGCCACCCGGCAACCATTCCTTGAGGACGGTTTTGACGGCCTTGTTCTTGTTGCGTTCCAGCAGTTCAACGAGCTGGCGGTCGCAGGCTCCGGCATCAAGTTTGGGAAAGAGGTCGATGTCGACCGTGACGCTCCCGGTCTGGAGCAGCTCCCCAACCTGGGCGGCGCTGTTCAGGATGGTTGGCCCGGAGAGGCCGAAGTGCGTGAAGAGGATGCGGCCGTCGGTGCGAAACTGCCGCTTGCCGTCGAGGAAAAACGTCGCTCGCCCCTCGACTGTCTTCCCGCCCAGTTGCGCGACCCACTTCTCCTTGGTCGCCAGCGGCACGATGCCGGGACTCGGCTGGCGCACGGTATGCCCCAGACCTTTGAGCCAGCCGAAGCCGGCGCCGGTCGAGCCCGTCTCGGGGCGGGACAGTCCGCCGGTGGCCAGGACGTAAGACTCGGCCTCGAATTCGCCCTGGGTGGTGCTCACCGACCGAATCCGGTCATCCCGGCGATTGAGGGAGGTCACACCGCAGTCATAGACCACGTCGACCCGCCCGCGCTTCATCGCTTTCCTGAACACGGCGGTGACGTCGCTCGCCTGCTGGCTGACGGGGAATGCCCGGCGGCGAGCCTCAACGGTGAGGGGCAGCCCACGTTGCTCGAAGAATGCGAAGGTGTCGCTGACGCCGAACTGGGCGAACGGGCTGTGCAGAAAGTTGGCCGCCTTGCCGTAATGCGCCAGCAGCGCCCGGGTGTCGTATTCGGCATTGGTGATGTTGCACCGGCCACCACCGCTGATGTTGAGTTTCGCGCCGAGGGAGGCGTTCTTTTCCAGCAGCAGGACCCGTTTGCCGGCTTCCGCCGCCACGGTGGCCGCCATCATGCCAGCCGCGCCGCCGCCAATCACGAGGACGTCGTAGCGAGCGGGCTGTTTACCTTCTTCTGTAGAATTCATTGCCTGTCTTTTCTGACCCAGATTCTGAGATGGGGAAGAGTGGAATCCATCGTGTGCTTTGCTGGGAGTCGAGGGCGCAAACGGAGAGGGCGGACGACAGCCGCTGGCTTCCAAATAGATGCGTTCGTCCCCAATCGCGGCAGGTCCGCCCCTACCCAATGCCGTGGAGGACCACCCTTTGACGCACGTTCTCATTGCATCTTGTAAGGCCAAAGAGCAGATTGCTTTTGGCAGCATCCCCATTCTTGCAGACGATGCCTGGAGATGCCATGAACCCATTTCCCGGTCTGACACACCGAGGATTCGACGTAGTCCACCATTTCGCTTGTTCCGGTGGAGCACTCGCCTTGCCACCCATGGGCTGCTGTGGCTGGGGCATGAATGGAGATGCGGACCCGGCAACTGGTGAGTTGACTAACGCTTGCGCATCGACTGATTGCGTACTCTCTTGAGGTGAAGTACATGCGACTTCGTGAGGACCTAGACCTGATTGGCAAGGCAGCAGGATCACGTAGCGGACGATTAATTTGCTGCTGCGGCCACCTATCGTGCGCGTCGAAACGTCAAAATCCCGCCACCTCCAGCGAGATTGCTCGTTCACATGGAGACTGGGACAGAGTATGTTGAATTGAGGATTGCCCGATCC
>JAEZJB010000208.1 GCA_023415845.1 Chloroflexota bacterium
GGCTGAGGCACCTGCCAGAGGTGCTTCCGGCAACGCTGGCGCGACCCACACAGTCGCCAGCGGGGGCGTTTGCTGGCATCATGGCCGTGCATCATGACGATCCCGGCAACTGGAGGACCTCACCCCATGGCGCATCGGTACGAGATCAGCTACGGCAAGCTTCGCGTTCCCATCTACCGGGTGTACGCCAGGCCATTGCGAGGTCTGATGCCGGTACCGGAATCACCATTCCTGGGACGGGACAATACCCTGTTCGCCGCAGAGGTGGACATGGAAGTCTTCGGGAACGACTTTCTTCCGTCGTATACCGAGGGCGACAACTCGATGGTCGTCGCCACCGATTCGATGAAGAACATCATCCTCCGGCAGGCGCTGGAGTTTGAGGGCACCACCATCGAGGATTACCTTCGGCAGGTGGGCATGGCGTTCATCAACGCCTACGCCCAGATCAACGACCTGCGCCTGACCTTGCGGGAGCTTCCATTCCCACCAGCCCTCGTCCCTCAGGACGAAGGCACCTTCCACGAGAGCGATGTGCTGTTCAGCGGCAGCGATCGCCAATCCTCGGCAACAGCAACCCTGGCGATGAAGCGCGTCGACGGCAGCCCGGTCGTTACTGCGCACGAAAGCGGACACACTGGCCTCCGGCTCTTCAAGGTCACCGGATCGTCCTTTACGCGGTTCGTACGCGATGCGCACACCACGCTGCCCGAACGCACCGATCGTCCCCTCTTCATCTATATGGATATCTACTGGACGTATCGAAACGTGGACGACGCGTTTGGCGAGCATGCTCACCGCTACGTACCGGCGGAACAGGTACGGGACATCTGCGCGGCGGTCTTCGCCGAATTCAACTCCGAGTCGATCCAGCACCTGGTCCACGAGATGGGATTGCGGTTGCTGGAGCGGTATCCCCAGCTCGCCGAGGTGCGATTCGTTGCGCAGAACCGCACCCGCGACCCCTTCCTTGCCTCCGAATCCTCACCCGAGGTCAAGGTCTACAGCGACCCGTTCCCGGCTTACGGACTAATCAGGTTGCGAATGTCCCGCGCTGACGAGGACGAGTAGTTGGGGCAACTCACGACTCACGTGCTCGACACGGCCCAGGGTATCCCGGCTGCGGGCGTGCCGATAATGGTTTCACGTGTGCACGGTGGAGAGCGGGAGACCGTCGCCACCGTCGTCACCAACCAGCAGGGACGCGTGGACGCGCCCCTGCTAACAGGCACCGACTTCGTGGCCGGCACCTACGAACTGGCATTCGAGATCGAGGCCTACTTCCGGCAGCAACCGGTCGCGGTCGCCTCACCGCCGTTTCTCGACGTCATCACTCTCCGCTTCACGGTAAACGACGCCGACCAGCACTATCACGTACCCCTGCTCGTCTCACCGTGGAGCTATTCCACCTACCGCGGCAGCTAACGATATCCGGAGACAGATCATGACCCTCAACCGCGCCCGGCAGATCATGGAACGGAGCGACGACCTGGCCACCTGTACCATGGTGCCCGGCCAGGTGACGCGCCCCTACGCCACCCCAGCGCTTTGGGACGCCCGGGAACACCTGCAAACATGGATGCAGGCGGCGGGACTTGTCACCCGGGTGGACGCGTTCGGCAACCTGATCGGCCGGTATGAGGCCGACCCCGCCGTGGACTCGCCGCGGACGCTGCTGATCAACGGTCACTTCGACTCGGTCGTCGACGCGGGCAAGTACGACGGCACGCTGGGGATTCTGGCGGGCATCGCCGCCGTCCAGCACCTTGGCGACGCGGGAGTTCGCCTGCCGTTCGCCATCGAGGTCCTCGCGATTGCGGATGAGGAGGGAAATCGCTTCCGTTCATCCTTCCTGGGGGCGAGTTCGCTGGCTGGCAAATGGGACCCCACCTGGCTCGACCTGACCGACGATGACGGAACCACCCTGCGCGAAACGATCACGGCATTCGGGAGCGATCCGGACACCATCGGCGATATGACCTTCGATCCGGCGACATTGCTCGGGTTCATCGAAGTACACATCGAGCAGGGACCGGTGCTGGAGGCACGCAACCTGCCGGTGGCCGCTGTCTCGAGCATCACCGGGGCGAGCCGGGCGACAATCGTGGTCGAAGGGATGGCGGGACACGCCGGAACCGTGCCGATGGACCTGCGTCGCGATGCCCTGGTGGCGGCGGCCGAACTGGTGCTGGCGATTGAACAAATTGGCCTCAGCGAGGAGAACCTGGTGGCCACGGTAGGCCAGATGCAGGTCTCGCCGGGGGCATCCAACGTGATTCCCGGCCGGGTCGAGTTCACGCTCGATTTGCGGCATGCCAATCCCGCCGTGCGTGAACGGGCGGTGGCCCACCTGCGTTCTCGCCTCGATGGCGTGGCTTCAACCCGGGGCGTGACGATTGAATGGATCGACAGTCCCGGATTCGCCGGGATTACCTGCGATCCTCAGCTCACGACCCTCCTGGAGGGGGCGATCGAAGCGGCCGGGTACGAACCGCTTTCCCTCTACAGTGGGGCGGGTCATGACGCCCTGGCGTTCGCGTCGATTACCCCGGTGACCATGCTGTTCGTGCGTTGCCGTGAAGGCATTTCCCACAATCCGGCAGAATCAATCGACGAAGCCGATGTCGCGGTTGCGCTGGATGTGCTCGATCGCTTCATCCAGTCCCTGGCAAACGGGACCACGACGGCACCGACCACTTCTGGGGGATAACCCCCAAGCCGGTTTCCAGGTCAGTCGGGCAGTCCATCTCACACTCAACTGGCAAGATCGTTTCAGGAGAGTATTGCAAGGCTGCTCGGCAACGGGGGATGTATGCGCCAAATGAATGTCTGCATGGCACCAGTCCATCGCCTTGGGCTGGTTTATCCCGTTCTGCTACCGGCGGATGCGACACGCCTGTTGAAGGCGCTCGCGCGACCGGTGTTGTTTGCTGCGGTCCTCCTGGTGCTTGGGTGGGGACTGGTCTGGGCCAGCCAGGAAGCGGCCCAGATCGTGACCGGCGCAGTTGCCCCGGCGATGTCGGTGTCGGTCGAGCACCGGAGCCTCGTTTCCGAGCAGGATCTCCAGAGCCGGGTTGACGCCTACCTGGCTGACCTCAGGGGCGACACGGAAGCGGCCGAAACGCCCTGATCACCCTCATGTCGACGCGGTTCACACGGCAGCAGAGTCCCCCTGGCAACCATGCGATGGAATGCCGGCGCTGCCGGGTGCTGACGGATGAATCACCCTCATCGACAGACTTCCCAGCCCGGCTGCCCCGCCCTGCCTGTGCGCAATGCTCGCGGTGAAATGTGAGCATAATTGGTTTGCACCAACGGACCAGCGCTGTCAGCAGGGGCTAGACATCAAATGACGGACTCGGCAGGGAATACCGATCAGCGAATGGCGACCGACCTTGCAAACCGGCTGGTTTGGCTCTCGTCGCAACTGCAGCGATGGAGCTCACAACGAACCCCCAGTACGAATCCCTACCACCTCAACTTTTCACAGGTCTCGGCCCTCTATCTGGTGCGCTATGGCATTTCGACCCCCGGTGCGCTGGCGAAGATCATGATGGTCACGCCTCGGGCCGCCACTGCACTGGTTGATGTGCTCGAGCAGCACCACCTCCTTGTCCGCCAGGCCGATCCCCACGATCGTCGCCTGGTTCGACTGGAGATCACTCCGGCTGGTGAAGCGCTTAGCAGAGATGTGGAGAACCAGGCCCTGAGACCGCTCGTCGACGTGATCGGCGGCCTGGAAGACTCTGACCAGACTGCTCTGGAACACTCGCTGCGCACCCTGCAGACTATTTTCGGCAAACTCCAGATTCCATCCTGAGTCGCTAATCCCGGCAACGAGGGTCTTTTTCGCCATCGATATTGTGACTTTAATACATGATGTATATATTTCATTAGATCGATTGGCGGCGGGATTGCCGGCAATCGGAACTGGTGGTGTGTGGCGCCGAGCCACAGTAGGTGAGAGACAGCACATGTCGAGCATGGAAGAACGAGGGCGAGTATCTCGCCGCCAGATAATTCAGGCGGGCGGGGCCGCTGCTGCTATCACTGGACTTGCGGCGTTACCGTTCGCGGCCACCCGGGCAGCGGCCCAGGGAACCTGGGATCGCGAGGCTGACGTGATTGTGGTGGGCACCGGTGCCGCTGGGACGCCAGCAGCTATCGAGGCGGCACGGGCAGGAGCGCAGGTGATCCGCCTCGAGAAGGTGGAGGCCGTAGGCGGCAACATGTCCCACAGCCAGGGCATCATCTACCTTGGAGGAGGAACGAGCACCCAGCAGCAACATGGCTTCGATGACACGCCAGACGCCATGTTCGCTTACCTAGAAGCCTTCATGTCCCCCTGGGACGACCCAGACTTCATTCGGAAGTACGTCGACAACTCCGTCGAGCATCACGACTGGCTGATGGCCAGTGGCATCGAGTTCGGCACCGAGTTCTTCCCGCAAAAGGTCATCACCGCGGGCAATGGTGAAGGCGGTCTGGGCTTCTGTGGCAACGAGGCGAATTACCCATACAACGAGATAACTCCGCCGATGCCTCGTGCGCACTGCGTGACCGGCTATGGCGCGGGCATGTCGGAAGCCCTGCAGGCAGTAGCCGATGCCGAGCCGAATATCACTACCGAAGTGAACGCCCCGGTAACACAGCTGATCACTGACGACACTGGACGGGTGATTGGCGTGGTCGCCAACATCAGCGGGGTGGAAGAGCAGATTCTGGCTCGCCAAGGCGTCATTCTGTGCTCGGGCGGCTATGAAATGAATGAGGATATGCTCGTTCACACCAAGGCTGCTGAGTACCCACTGGTTCCGCAAGGTAGCGCCTATCGCGGAAACACTGGTGACGGCATTCGGATGGCAGCGGGGCTCGGCGCGCGGCTGCGCGACATGGACAACACATTCTCCACCCCGTTCGTCTACCCGCCTGACGAGAAAATCCACTCGGTTCTGGTGAACGGCAAGGGCCGACGCTTCGCCAACGAAGCCTCATACGGCGCGGTGCTCGGCGACATCATTGTGTATCACGAGGACAATACTGCCTGGTTGATCATGGACCAGACGGTTGCCGATTCGGTCGCGGCTACCGGAGCGGATGTCTCGGAGCCATTCGCGACTGCTGACACCCTGGAAGAATTGGCCGACCTGATTGGGGTGCCGCCAGCTTCCCTGGCCAACGAAATCGCCTTCTACAACGAGCAGGCGGCGAATGGAGTCGATCCGGTCTTCCACAAGAGCGAGGAATTCCTGACCCCACTCACAACGGCGCCGTACCTGGCCTTCAACTTCACGGCCTATATGCCATTCCTCACGACTGGTCATGTGCAGATTGACCTTGATGGTCATGTGCTTGATCAGGACGGTGAGATCATTCCGGGCCTCTTCGCGGCAGGGCAAAATGGAGCGGGCATCGGTCGTCGGTTCTACAACAGTGGTATCCGGCTGGGAGAGGGCAGCTTCTTTGGGCGGGTGGCTGGCAAGTCGGCTGCGAGCAACAGCGCCTGGGATGATACTGGCAACGTCAACACGCCGGTTCTTGCCGCTCCGGTGGCCAGCGGAACGCCAGCGGCCTCACCAGTGGCGGCCGTATCGGTGGATGATGCCGAGATCGTAGTAACAGCAGTGGACCTGGCCTTTGACGTCGCCGAAATTACCATCGCGGCGGATACCGACGTCACCGTCGCCCTGATGAACGAGGGCTTGCTGCCTCACGACTTTGCAATCGAAGATACAGACCTGGCCTCACCGCTGGCGTATCCCGACGATATGGTTGGGCTTGTAATCAACCTGCCGGCTGGTGAATACGTCTTCTATTGCACCGTGCCCGGTCACCGTGAAGCAGGCATGGTCGGCACCCTGATCGTCGAATAGCCTCACCTGTCATTTTGTACGCTTGACACGCAATTTACCGGGAACCCGTGCCAATGGGTTCCCGGTGATGCGCTATCCGCGCCTGGCCTGGGCGGACGATCGCTTTTCCCCATCTTCCTGCTGACTCACTGGGCGGG
Organism: Chloroflexota bacterium; assembly: GCA_023415845.1. Taxonomy (GTDB): domain Bacteria; phylum Chloroflexota; class Chloroflexia; order Thermomicrobiales; family UBA6265; genus JACCYX01. Next base: position 6,011 of record JAEZJB010000208.1, read on the forward strand.
GTTGATGCAGTGCAATGTGGGGAGGCACACGCCCCATGCCGCCGCCCGGCGGGGTATGCTGAACCCGGCTCTCCCAGCAGACCGGCAGGCAGCCGGTCGCACACCGAGGCACTGGATGAACGGGGTCGGTTAACCGGTGCACCACGACAGGCTGTTCCCACGTCATGGACGACTCCACCCGGCCGTCCCTCTACCGCTCGATCTATGCCGACATCCTGGATCACGTGCTGGATGGTTCATGGCCCCCGGGGCATGCCATTCCCACCGAAGCTGAGCTTGGCCAACGGTGGAAGTGCTCGCGGATGACCGTCAACAAGGCGCTCAGCCAGCTGGCGGCCGAAGGGTTCATCGAACGCCGGCGCCGGTCCGGCAGCGTGGTGGCAACTCCCCGGGCGCAAAGCGCGGTCCTCGACGTTCACGACATCGCGGTGGAAGTGAGCCACCTGGGGCGCTCCTACCGCTATCGATTGCTCGCCTGTGCCGAGCGCGTCGCCACTGTCACCGACAATCATTTCCCCGCGGGCGAGCAGCTCCTCGATATCACGGTCATGCACCTGGCGGACGAACGCCCCTTCTGCCTCGAACACCGGCAGATCAGCCTCGGGACGGTTCCCGCGGCCCGAAATGCCCCGTTCCCCTCAGTGCCGCCCGGCTCATGGTTGCTGACGCGGGTGCCCTGGACCGAAGCCGAGCACGTGATCGGCGCCACGGCCGCGACCGGAACCATGTCCGAACTGCTCCAGGTTGCGTCCGGGACAGCCTGCCTGGAAATCACGCGGCGCACCTGGAATGGCACTGGACCCATCAGCCAGGCACGACTCGTTTATGCCGGGACCACGCACCGGGTGACGGCCCGGTTCGCCCCACCACGCCCCAGTTCCGACTGAAGCAGGGGGCATGGACGATAGCGTAACTCCGGCCGCCGATGCGCGCTGCGGGTTGGCGTCCGAGGAGATCGGCAACAGCTACGATCAGCTACCGATTGGCCCGACGCCAAAGCCGTATGCCCGCAGAAACGTCGCGCAGAGTTCGGTCCAGGTCGCAATATCCGGGCGGTCCGGGGCCAGCCCGAGGCCGTGCTCGCCGTGGGGATACACATGAAGCTCGACATCAACCCCATGCTGGCGGAGGGCCGAAGCCATCACGAGGGCATTGTCGAGGTCGACCACGGCATCGTCAGCGGTGTGCCAGATGAAGGCAGGCGGGGTCTCCGGCGTCACCTGAAGTTCGGCGGAGAGGGCGCGGCGCTGCTCAAGTGAAGGCTCGGGACCGAGCAGGTTGACCACGGACCCGCGATGGCATGCCAGCATGAAGGAGATGACCGGATAGCAGAGCACCATGAGGTCGGGTCGTGAACTCATCCGGCGAACCGGATCACGTGACTCCGCACTCCCGCGATCCCACTGCGTGCCAGCCGTCGCCGCCAGATGACCCCCAGCCGAGAACCCCAGGATTCCAACCCTGTTCGGGTCGACACGCCAGTCGGCGGCTCTGGCGCGCACCAGCCGAATCGCGTGCTGCGCATCCTGCAACGGAATCGGGTGCCGATAGGGCGCAACCCGGTAGTCGACGACGAACGCCGCAATACCGAGCGAGACCAGCCACTCGGCGATCGGGAACCGTTCGTGATCGGCCCGCATCTGGTAGCCGCCGCCCGGACAGACCACGATGGCGGCAAATGGACCGTCTCCAGCCGGAACGAACGGTGTCAACAGCGGGATATCGGTTGGCTCGGTTCCTTCGCTCTCGGGAGCATCAGCGGGCCAGAGGGAGATCCAGCCAACGGCAGTGGGAGCAGGCATCGCGTGAACTCCGATGGATGTGGCGACAGGACGCCCGGAAAGGAGGATGCCATGGTCGTCGACGATCCATGTGCCGTAAAGCACGATGCGGAGGAAGCGATGACCGGGTACCATCCCTCCATTCGGTATCCGCACGGGGATGAAGGTGAGATATGATGAAGCACAACGGCGGACTCGTTGCCTACCTGGTGATCTCGGCAGTCTGGATCATCATCCTGTTCTTCGGGGCCCTGCTCGTGCTGGATGACTTCGACACCTGGAGCCGACTGGCATCGTCCATCATCGTCGGCCTGCTGCTGGGATGGGTCACCTGGCGACTGACGAGACCGGACGCCTGATCCCCGGTCCGCATCCAGGCCACCAACATCGTGAATTCATACACAATTTTGCCCTCGAGGGGATGTCTGGCTATGATGAATCCTCTGCAACGCCGCAAGGGATACATCAGGTTCTGCCCGCCAGGAGGTCTTCCATGACCGACACTGCCACCTCTACCCCGTTTGTGCCGACCAATCCCGCGCTGGGCCCAATCCTCCAGCACCTGTGCGCCAGCGACTGCCACGCCTTCGGCTCCGTGCGGCAATGGTGTGAAACTCGCGGAGACTGCACCTACGCGATCATCTGCCCGGACTGCCAGACCCAGTTCCTGATCGATGAATCCGACCTCCTCGACCTCGAACGCTGGACCGACGCCAACGGTGGACTCCATGCCTGTGGAGTGCTGCTCTAGGGGAGTTCAGGTGGTCTCCGATTCGCCAACCAGACAATCTTCCGCGCACAAATCCCCGCAATCCTTCCCCTGACTGAGATTGCCTGATATCGTGTCGCCGCCGGGTCGGGATCGTCATTCGACGTCCCGTTTCGGGTGCCCGCCAGGGACCGGAAGTCACGATTGGGCACTGCGTCCATTCCCCGGGTCGACGCATTCAGACTGCCGCTATTGCGTTGGAGTATTGTCACGCATACACTGCATACAATCCTTCAACGCTAACGGCGACGCTGCCGTGCGTCCGATCTGACAGAGCCACGTGGTGACTCTGTCCAGAGTCGATTGGCGACGCTCATGTCCGACACCTACGCCTTGCTGGAAGCCAACCGCTCACCGCGCAAGTCGCGCATGCGATCGCGCGAGGTGGCATATAACGCCATCAAGCAGGCCATTCTGGCCGGAAAGATTCCACTGCATGAACGCCTGGTGGAGGAACGGCTCGCCGAAGCCCTCCAGATCAGTCGCACCCCAGTCCGCGAAGCCCTGGCGATCCTCGAACACGAAGGGTTGCTCGACTCGGTGCCGTACAAGGGCCTTGCCGTCAAACCAGTCACCATCGATGAGTTCCTGCACATGTATGAAGCCATGGGCGTGATCGAATCGGCCCTGGCCCGCACTGCCGCAGCCACCGCAACCGCCGCCGACATCCGTCAGATGGAGGCTGCCCTTGCCCTGGCCGAAGCCGCCATCCCCAACGACGTCCCGACCCATCTCTCGGCCTGCCGGGAGTTCCAGGCACTGCTGGGGGCAACCGCCGACTCCCCGTTCCTCACACGCACCCTGGTGGGGATCGAGGAGCGGTCCGACATGTACCTGATTCATTCGGGCTTGCCCTTGCCCCCTGAAAACATGCAGGCGGCCGTCACCGACCGCCGCAACATTCTCGACCGGGTCAGGGCCGGAGATGCCGACGGCGCCGCCGAGATGTCTCTCGCGCACGCCAGCAGCATCCGCACCCGATGGCGTGAACTCTATCCAGACGCCCACGAAACCTGATGTCAGAGGAGGGAAGCTGTCACCGTCATACCGGGTCCTCATCGTTCTCCGCATCACCAGTGCGTAACTGGGAGTGCTCGGCACATGTTGCCGATTTCGCTTTCCGATACCGGCCTTTGCGCCAGGAGTTTTCATGACCACCCGTGACCCCGGAATGCAGTTTCTCAACAACCTCCTTCGTGGACGGTTCAACCGCCGACAGGCGATGATCGGCAGTGCCGCGGCGGGTACCACCCTGGCCCTCGGTGGCTCACTCGGCATGACCCAGGCAGTAGCCGCCCAGGACGCCGAGCCGACCGGCGAGGTCGTCTGGGGCCTCGATGTCGTCGTGCCGAACGTGATTCCGTTTGGCGGCATCGCGCTCTCGCAGTGGCAGGGCAAGGAGTTCATGTATGACTCCCTGCTGGCGTGGGACGCCGACCTCAACGTGCTTCCCGCCCTCGCCGAATCATGGGAAACCCCCGACGACACCACCTACGTGTTCAACCTGCGCCAGGGCGTGAAGTTCCACAACGGCAAGGACATGACCGCCGCCGATGTGATCTATTCCCTGAACACCGCCCTGAACCCGCCGGAGCCAGGCGTGAAGGTTCCGTATCTCGACAACGTTGCGTCGGTTGAAGCCATCGATGACTACACCGTTCAGGTGACGATGACGAAGGCCGACCCGACCCTGAGCGGAACCCTGGCCTGGACTCACTACACCCCGATCATTCCGGAAGGCATTCTGGACGAGATCGAATGGCTCAGTGACGGCGTCGGCACCGGCCCGTTCAAGCTGGCCGAGTACATTCAGGACGACCAGATCGTCTACGAGGCGTTCCCCGACTTCTGGGGTGACAAGCCGGGCGTGCAGAAGCTCACCCTGAAGATGCTGACCGACGAGCAGCAGCGGGTTGCCGCGCTGCGTTCCGGCGAAATCGACGGCGCGAACTTCTCGGCCGACGTCGCCTCGACCCTGGCCAGCGATGACATCACGGTGCTCAGCGGCCTGACCTCCTCCCCGTGCGTGGTGCAGATCAACATCACCGACCCTGCCTCGCCATGGGCCGACCTCCGCGTGCGCCAGGCCATCAGCAAAACGGTCAACCGGCAGGACATCATCGACAAGGTCTACGGTGGCTATGCCCAGTTGACCGCCGCAATCCCGCCGGGCTATGGCATCTGGCCGCTGCCGCCGGAAGAACTCGAAGCGGCCTACGCCGTCGACGTCGAGGGGGCGAAGGCGCTGATGGAAGAAGCCGGCTACACCGATGGCTTCGAGGTCACGCTGCAAACCATTGCCGGCACCGCCCACGTCCGGTCGAGCGAGATCATCCAGCAGGCCCTCGAACAGCTGAACATCAAGGTCTCGGTCGAGCCGATCGAAATCGGCACCTTCGCCGAGAACGTCGGCAAGGGCGAGTTCCAGTGGGCCCAGACGGCACGCGGCATGCGTGGTGACCCCAGCGCCCACGTCGTCGACTTCCGCTCCGGCACATCGAACAACGTCAACTGGTTCGGTGATGGCTGGGCGAACGAAGACCTCAATGCCCTCTTCGACGAAGGCCTGGCCACCCTCGACGAGGAGCGCCGGCTCGAGATCTACCTCGAGATCCAGCGCATCATCGCCGAAGAGGTCCCCAACCTGTACCTGGTGCAGCCCGAAAAGTTCCAGGCTGTGAACAACCGGCTGCAGGGCATGTACGTCTTCTACGGAAACACCAACCTCGGCCTGCGCACCGTGACGGTCGCCGAGTAGGGATCCTGGCCGGCGGGGACGGTACGTCCTGTCCTCGCCGGCTTCCAACTACCAGTGCCTACGATGAGGAGCGTGCGCGCGCGTGGGTCGTTTCATTCTGCAACGGATCGCGATGTTGATTCCCACCCTGTTGGGAATGAGCATCATCATTTTCCTGATGCTGCGGCTGTTGCCGGGTGACATCGTCAGCATCATTGCCGGCCCCGATGCCCAGGCAGATTCCTCGGCGCAGGCCAAACTGCGCGAAGCCATGGGGTTGTCCGATCCCCTGTGGCGCCAGTACCTGAACTGGATTGGCGACCTGCTCCGTGGTGATTTCGGCGTCTCGATGCGGTCTGGCAAGCCGGTCAGCGAACTGTTTGCCCGGGCGCTCCCGGTCACCATCGAACTGGCCCTGCTCTCGGTCCTCATCGCTTCCCTGGTCGCGATTCCGCTGGGCGTGATCTCGGCGGTGAAGCGCAACACGCCCATTGACTATGTCGCCCGTTTTTTCGGACTGGTTGGACTTTCGCTCCCGAACTTCTGGATCGCCACCCTGCTGTTGCTCTTCACCTCGAAGCTGTTTGGCTGGGTGCCGTCGATCAATTTCATCCGGTTCACCGACGACCCGATCGGGAACCTGCGGCAGTTCATGCTTCCCGCCTTCGCCATCGCCATCCAGTTGATGGCCATCATCATGCGGATGACGCGGGCGACCATGCTGGAGGTGATGGGACAGGACTATGTGCGGACAGCCCGGGCAAAGGGGCTCTCCGACCGCGTGGTCGTGTACCGACATGCCCTCCGCAACGCCCTGATTCCGGTCGTCACCGTGATTGGTTTCCAGTTGGGATCGCTGCTGGGATCGACCGCCATCATCGAAGTCATTTTTGGCCTGAACGGCATGGGCAACACGCTGCTGCAGGCCATTACCAATCGTGACTACACCCTTGTCCAGGCGTCCGTGCTGTATCTCGCCATCGTGTTCGTGCTCGTCAACCTGCTGGTAGACGTGCTGTATGCCGTTCTCGACCCAAGGATCAAGCAGGGATGAGTGCCACCATCGCCACCCCCGCCACACCGACCGGGCTCGCTTCCCCGGTTCGCGAGCGCAGCCAGCGTTCGTGGCTCCAGCAACTCCTGCGCAATCCGTTGGGTGTCGTGGGGCTCGCCGCCGTGCTCCTGACCGTCATCATGGCGGTCGGCGCGCCGGTCATCGCACCGTACAGTCCGGCCAACCAGGATGCCGCCCGCCTGCTCGGGCCGTCATGGCAGCACATTTTCGGCACCGATGAACTCGGGCGCGACACCTTCTCGCGCATCGTCTACGGTGCCCGGATTTCGATTCTGGTCGGCGTAGTCGCAGTGCTGATCGCCTTCGTCGTCGGTGGAATGCTCGGCATCGCGGCCGGCTTCTTCGGCGGCAAGGTCGACTCCGTGATCATGCGCTTCGTCGACATTCTCTTCGCGTTTCCGGGCCTGATCCTCGCCATCGTCATCGCGGGCCTGCTGGGTCCGAGCAGCCGCAACGCCATGATCGCGATTGGTGTGATCTATGCGCCAGCATTCGCCCGGGTGGTGCGTGGCTCGGTGCTCGGCGTGCTCAGTGAGCTTTACATCGAGTCGGCCCGCATCAGTGGGGCGAGCACGCTGTCAGTGATTGGCCGCCATGTGTTGCCGAATATCGTGGCACCGCTGATCGTGCTGGTCACCGTGTACCTCTCGAGTTCGATCATCGCCGAGGCCAGCCTCTCGTTTCTTGGCCTGGGCGCCCAGCCGCCAACCCCATCGTGGGGCGGAATGCTCAATGCCGCCCGCACCTATATGGAGATCAATCCCTGGATGGCCATCGCCCCGGGTCTTGCGATCATGCTGATCGTGCTCGGGTTGAACTTCCTCGGCGACGGCCTGCGCGACGTGCTCGACCCGAGACTGCGAGAGAGATAACCGTAAGCCGCAGTGCGTGGCTGCGTTATGCCTCGCGGCGATCGTATCGCATGCAATGCATGCCAAAAGAAGAGAGAGCCCTGGGCAGAAGTATTGCCCGCACGACCGAGGGGTTCAGAAAGGAGATCATCGACGCGCTAGCCAGTCCATCGTCGTCACTCAAGCAGGTGCGGCTGCTTTCAATGAGCGTCCATCTGGTGGTTCGATCCGACAAAACAGGAGTTGACCATGGCACGCACGTGGAATCGTCGATCACTCGTTGGCACTTCAGCCGCCGGAATGGGAATTGCTGCAAGCGGTCTGTGGTTACCCGCTCATGCGCAGGACCCAACCGCAGTTCCCACGGCCGAGCCCGTTTCAGTGGGAGAGAGTGGCACGGAAATCACCATGTGGGTTCAGGATTTCGGACCCGCCATCGACGCCTTTCGCATCGCCGCCCAGAACTACATCGACGCAGGCAATGATGTAAAGGTGACGGTGCAACCCATCGCCTTCGATGATCTCCTCGCAAAGATGCTGCCCTCGATCGCCGCCGGGAACGAGGCAGACATCATGATGGGATACACGGACTGGTACGTGGCGACCGATGTTTCGAAGCTCTTCCTTAACCTTGAGGGGCTGATCGGAACCCAGGAAGAACTCGAATCGTCACTCTTTCCCGAAACTCTCCAAACCATCGACATGCCCGAGGGATCCATCTATTACATCCCCTGGCTGGCTGGAGCCAACGGCGTCATCACGGGCTACAACGGAGCGGTTTGGGAAGCCGCGGGTATGGACCCGACAACCATCACTACCTGGGATGAGCTGGTTTCTGCCGGTCAGCAGCTGACGACGATGGATGGCGATCGGATGTCAGTGGCCGGTCTCTCGCTGATGACACCCATGCTGACCTTGATCAAGAACTGGATCTGGCAAATGGGCGCGGACTTCTACAACGGTGAAACCGGTGAGTGGTCGCTCAACACCGAAGCCGGACAGGCATCGCTCCAAAAGATCGTGGACGCAGCGCAGGGCGATACACCCACCATGTCCTACGATCTTTCCACTCCGGACAACGAATACGATGTCTGGCTTCAGGGCAAGATTGCCACTCAGCAAATGGGTGCCTGGACGATCGGCACTGCCCCGGAGGAATTGCAGGCAAACGGCATGTCTCTTCCTCCATTGGCTGACGCGACAACCGATGTCGTGTACCCGGCCCATATCGGTGTCATCACGCTTTCTCGAAGGCTCGCGGACGATGACTCGAAGCTGCAACACTGCATCGGCATCGCCAGGCAGCTAATCAGCCCCGATGCCCTGATCAATGTCACAAACTCGTACACCGGCCTGATCTGCGTGCAGGATGTCTATAACGACCCACGCATTGAAGACACCAGATTCGGCGCTATCTCGAAGCGTCTTGCCGAGACCACCTGGCCGCGTTCACGCTGGCCCAAGGACCACATCGCGAACCCGGGCCCCGCCTCGGACGAACTCGACAGGGCAGTGCGTGGCGAAATCTCCGTTTCCGATGCGCTCAGCCTTGCCGATGAATACCTGAACACTCAGGAGCGGGAAGCCCGCGAGCGACTGGGTATCTAGCAGGTGTTTCGGGAGCGGGAGTGTTTGATGCTCCCGCTCTCATCCCGGCAGATCGACCCCGGACGTCGCGAGCCAGGAAGGCAACATGGCAGCAAGTTCACTCCCAACCCACATGACACTCACCACCCGCAGGCGCTCCCGGCGCAACATCTCGGTGATGGGCGTGATGGTTGCGCTCGCGCTGATCGCGTACTACGCGGTGCTCTTCGTCTACCCCTTCTACCGGGCGATCTGGCTCTCATTTCACAACTGGGATTTCATCGTCGATCCGGTGCCAGTAGGTTGGAGAAATTACGAACGCGCCCTAAACGACGATTACTTCTGGAAGGCTGTCAAAGTCACCGTTGTTTTCTCGGTCGCCGAGATCGTGATTGGCATCCTCGCCTCATTCCTGGTGGCTCTTGGAATTAGCCAGATCAGGAGCGGCATCGTTCAGCGCGCCTACCTTGGAATCTTCTACCTGCCGGTGGTCATCCCCAGCATCGTCACGGTGCTGCTCTGGCGATTTCTCTACCTGCCCAGCGACGGGGCGTTCAACGGCGTGCTGGAGCGAATAGGCCTCCCGGCGCAGCCATTCCTCAATAGCCCCGACCAGGCACTTTGGTGCATCGTGCTGATGGTGGTCTGGGCCAATCTTGGAGGCTCGGCGATCATCTTTTTTGCCGGAATCAATGAAGTGTCCACTGACCTGCTGGAAGCGGCAAGGCTTGACGGCGCCGGGCTCTGGCGCCAAACCCTCGATATCATCGTGCCGATCCTGCGCCCGATCTTCTTCTATCAGATCGTGGTCAGTGTGATCGCTACGGTGCAAATGTTCGAACAGTTTTACCTTCTCACCGGACCCGCGTTTTCAACCCGCACGTTGGCGGTCTACACCTACGAGCTGGGCTTCAAGACACTTAGCCTGGGCTATGGAGCAGCAGTCTCAATCTTCATCTTCCTCTTCCTGCTGGTGGCGACAATTTTCCAGTTCCAGAGATTCCTGGCAGCAAGGAGCGAATGATGGCCACGACACATGGCGCCAACAGTCAACCTCGGCGGCCGCTTCAACAATTCTGGGCCAATGGTGAATGGGTAAAAACCATCATTGTTCTTGCCCTGACACTTTTCGCGCTCGTGATGGTCTACCCCTTCCTTTGGCTCGTATTTGGCGCATTCAAGACCAATGTCGACATCGTCACCCAGCCGGTCCAACTCCTGCCACGTGCCTGGACCACCGACGGAATCGAGATGGTCTGGAACACATCCGGTCTGCCCCGAGCCTACGCCAATAGCCTGTTCATCAGTGCGCTGGTCGTCTTTTCAACCTTGTTGACGTCATCCCTGGGCGGGTACACGTTCGCCAGGCTGCAGTTCCCTGGACGAGACCTTGTCTTTTACTTCATCCTCGCGACCACAATGGTCCCGTTCGTCACATTACTCATCCCGCTGTACCTGGTGATGCTCGACCTCAAGCTGCTGAACTCCTATGCCGGCATCTGGATTCCAGCAGCGGTGTCGTCGTTTGGCATCTTCCTCTGTCGACAGTTCATCGTCGGCATCCCCAACGATCTCTACGACGCGGCCAAGGTCGATGGCGCCGGAGATTTTCGCATCTACTGGGAAATCATCCTCCCCCTGATCCGGCCAGCCTTGTCGGCACTGGCCATCTTTTCGTTTCTTGGTGCATTCAACATGTACCTCTGGCCACTGGTGGCACTCAATGACCAGGATCTCTACACACTTCCCTTGATTCTGGTCCAGATTTCAACGTCGATGGGTGTTTCCAACTACCAGGCAATCATGGCGGGCTCGTTGCTGGCCAGCGTTCCAACCATCGTTGTCTACCTGATTTTTCAGAAGAATTTTGTCCGTGGCATCGCGCTCTCCGGAATCAAGGGGTAGGTATGACATGAGCAACCAGTGGTTCACCGCATCCGGTGGCCCGGCAACGTAAATTCGAGAGGCACTTGAGGCCAGACAGGAGTAGGGACATGCAACGATGACGGTCAAATTTGGCGTGATCGGGTTACGCCGGGGGGCGAGCTTCGTACGGGTCTGTCGCGCCACACAGGGAGCCGAGGTGACGGCCCTTTATGACATCGACGCCCAGGCTGTTGGCAGCGCGGCGGCGGAAATCGACGCTCGCCCGTTCACGGACTTCGACGAGTTCCTCGCCAGCGACATCGACGCCGTGGTCGTGGCCTCGCCATTGCCCTTCCACGCCGGCCAGGCCGCCCAGGCCATGCGGGCTGGAAAGCACGTCCTGAGTGAAGTCACGGCCTGCCTCAACCTGGAGCAGGCCAAAGACCTGGTTGCCGCCGCCGAGGAGAGCCCGGCCATCTATATGATGGCCGAGAACTATCGCTACCTCGATGAGGTGGAACTGCTCAAGCGGCTGCGGGATGATGGCCGCTTCGGCGACGTCTACTTCCTCGAAGGCGAATACCTTCACGACTGCAAGGACCTCTGGTACGACGCCGACGGCAACCTCACCTGGCGTGGCAAGGGCGAACTGGGGGTCTACTGCGCCCACAGCCTTGGCCCGCTGTTGTACATCACCGGCGAACGCGTCGAAACGGTCAGTGCCATCGCCGTTCCCGGTGGCAAATTCATTGCCGACAATCACAACCCCACCATGCACCTGATGCAGATGGTGACCGACAAAGGAACCGTCCTCCGCGTGCGCGTCGACCACGTTTCGCCCCGCCCCCACCAGATGGCCTACTACGCGGTTCAGCGCACGATGGGAGCGTTCGAATCGTGGCGAGGCCACGGTGACACATCCAAGATCTGGCTTGAGG
>JAEZJB010000329.1 GCA_023415845.1 Chloroflexota bacterium
CACTTGATCGCGTGATCACGATAAGTGGATTGCCAGATGGCACTGTATACAATGTGCTTGAAACCGGCTTTGCAGCGATATACACTGACTGCAAGTTCTGCACGCTCAGTGATTCAAGAGGAACGCATGCGCGGCTGTTGGCAGGGGCTAAACAATTGCAAGGGGCCGCGCACTGCCCGACGCGTATGGCGTTGGGCATTCGTTTGCTCCGAATCCTGGGCCCGGTCCTGGTTCACCGTTGAATCAGGTCCGGTCGTGCTGGCACTGACGCCTGGCAAGTCAAGGTAGGTACCGTCCTTAAGTGCGGTCTGCGGGATGGCAGGCAGCACACCCGCAAGGTGGAGTCAGTTCCATGATCGAGAGTTTGGTGGAGAAGGGAAGAGACCAGGGGTATCTCCTTTCCGACGACATCATCGCGCTTTTCCCCCACGTCGAAGAGGAGATGGATTCCATCGAGGATCTCTACTCCGCGCTCGTCGCTCAGGGAATCGAGGTCCTTGACCAGAAGCCAGCAGTGGCGCCGGTTGCGGAGCCAGTTCCAGCCCCCGCTCCTCGCTCGCGGGCACGGCAGGAAGTGGCGTTGCCGGTCGATGATCCATTCGCCGGCGGTGTCGGTGATTCCGTGCGCATGTACTTGCACGAAATCGGCGAAACCGACCTCCTGACCATGCAGGAAGAAGTCTGGCTCGCCACCCGCATGGAGCGCGGCAAGGCTGCCGAGGCTCGCCTGAAGGATCCCAAGTGCCCGCCAGACGATGTCTGGTCGCTCGAAGCGGACATGCAGGACGGGCTCGACGCCCGCGCGCACCTTATCCAGGCCAACCTTCGTCTCGTGGTTTCGGTCGCCAAGAAGTATGGCGGACGCGGGCTCTCCTTCCTCGATCTCATCCAGGAAGGCAACATCGGCCTGATGAAGGCCACTGACAAGTTCGATTACCACCGAGGGTTCAAGTTCAGCACCTATGCCACCTGGTGGATTCGGCAGGCTATCACTCGCGCCATTTCCGACCAGAGCCGCACCATTCGCCTCCCGGTCCACGTTGGCGAAACGATCAACCGGGTCAAGAAAACGTCGCATCGGCTGCAGCAGATTCTCGAACGGGAACCAACCAACGCCGAAGTCGCACGCTGCCTCGCCGTCGCCGAGGACAAGGTTCGCCAGGTCCTTGATGTCGCTCGGCACCCCGTCTCCCTCGAAGCGCCGGTCGGGAACGAAGGCGACGCCTTCCTTGGTGACTTCATCGAGGACGACACCATGCCCGCCCCGATCGAGGTGGCCTCCCAGCACCTGCTGAAGGCGCAGATCGTGGACGCGCTCGACAAGCTTTCGGACCGCGAGCGCCGCATCATCGTCTTGCGATATGGCCTCGAGGACGGTCGGTTCCGCACCCTCGAAGAGGTCGGACGCGACTTCGGGATCACGCGCGAGCGCATCCGCCAGATTGAAGCCAAGGCGCTGCGGAAGCTCCGGCACCCTGGTACCAGCATGCAGCTGCAGGGATACCTCGATTAGCCATCGTCGCAGCCCAGCAGGTCGAAGGCCGGGGCAATCGCTCCGGCCTTCGTCGTTTCCGCGACTGATCCTGTAAGGTTGGTGTTTCAATCGTACCTTGAGGTGTGGGCTCACGACGGCACCAGGCGAATGCTCCATGTCTACCTCCAATCAACCCAACCGCCCAACGCCACCTGACGCCACCAACGGCAATGCCTTTGCGCAATACCTGTCCGCCATCGAGTCCCCGGCAACGGAGTCCATGCGCCGAATTAGTCGAGGTGAACTGCTGCTCGCCATCGCGCTCAGTCTCGCCACCCTTGCGCTGGCGTTCGCACCATGGGTCGCTTATCAGAACCGGCGGGAAGAGGCTGCCTTTCGCCGTGGCGTCGAGAGTGACGGATTGTTGCTGATCGGAACTGGCGTCATCGCTGTCCTCGCACTGGCGGTAGCCTGGTTTCGTGGACCGGGCGAGGGGGCGTTCGAGGTGCTGATCGCCGCATTCGCAAATGTCTTCGGATTCATCGCCGCCGGCTTTACCTGGATGAACATCGGCACCTTTGCCATCGACGACTACAAGGATCCATCCAAAATCCATGCCGACTGGGGCGTGATGACTGCGACAGCGGTAGCCGCCATCGCGGCACTTCTCTGCCTGCGGCTCTGGTGGACCATTCGCCATTTCTGACTGGTCGCTGCGCATGGAACCGGGACGGCTACGCCCGCAACCCCCTCAGAATCACGTCCAGCATCACGCCTGCCTCGTCCTGACCCACGCTCGTGTCGCGCAACCCCATCACGAACCCACCAATGAGTCGCCAGACATCGGTCGCAGTCACATCCTCGCGGATCACGCCCGCGCGTTGTCCGCGCTCCAGCAGGCGCCCAAGGTCATCGAAGGCGAGTTTGCAGCAGGGTGACGTCGCGCGACCTGGCTCGAGGGAGATCTTGATGCAATCGGCCCCCAGCCCTTTGTAGACAGCCGTCTGGCGCAACCAGAAAACGATGTATGCCTTGATCGCCGCGGCCGGGTCCGCCATGGCGTCACAGCGGATGGCCTCCTCATGCAGTCGAAGGTAGGTGCCGCTCATGACGGTCTCAAGCAGATCCTCACGCGCGGCAAAGTGGCGGTACAACGTGCCGATGCCCACTCCGGCGCGCCGGGCTACGGCATCCAGTGACGCGCTCGTTCCAGCCTCCATGAAAACATCATCGGCCGCCGCCACGATCCGGTCGTAGTTTCGCCGCGCGTCAGCCCGCATCGGACGCACAGTCGTCGAGCTGTCTGCTGCTGGTGAATCGAGCACCATCTCCTCGATCTCCTCCGTGGCCCTTCACCTCCTGCCCAATCGGGCAGGACTGCCCCTTCGAGAGCTGATTTACAACCGGAGGGTGGCTCCATATAGTGGTGCGATAAGTGGAGTACCCCTCCATTTGTCGAAATTGTATCACGGGTCCTGGTGGGCTCGGCTCTCAGCGAGAGGACGGCAACATGAGTGTGGAGCCTGGGGTGATTCCTGCATCCGAAATTGCAGTGGCGCCTGTCGATGGTCAGCGAGCGCGGACGGACAGGCTGGCCCAGACGATCGGCCTGGTCGTCCTGCTCGCCTGGCAACTCATGGTGGTGCTCGACGGAACCATCGTGAACATCGCCCTCGCCGAGATCCGCCAGAGTCTCGGCTTCTCCGAAACGAGTCTCTCGTGGGTGGTCAATTCCTACGCCCTCGCCTTCGGTGGCCTGCTCATGCTTGGCAGCCGGGCGGGTGACATGTTTGGCCGCCGGCGCATGCTGATTTCCGGCGTCCTCGTCTTTACGGTCGCCTCGGCGCTCGGCGGGATCGCCGCCAGCCAGGAAATGCTGATCATTGCGCGCGTGCTCCAGGGAATCGGCGCCGCCATGGCCGCCCCCAGCACGTTGTCACTCATCGTCAGCAATTTCGAATCCGGCGCACCGCGAGACAGGGCGCTCAGTCTTTTTGCCAGCGTCTCCGGAGTTGGTGCGTCAATGGGGTTGATCCTCGGCGGCGTGCTCACGTCCTGGCTGTCGTGGCACTGGATCTTCTTCGTCAACGTGCCGATTGGTCTGGCTGTCGCCGTGCTTGCCCCTCGGTTCGTCGCCGAGGCACCACGCCAGCCAGGAAGTCTGGATATCGGTGGCGCCATTGCTTCGACGCTTGGCGTGACCGCGCTCGTCTACGGGTTCATCCGCGCCGCCGAAGTCTCATGGTCCGACCCTGGAACCGTCGCATCGCTCGTTGCCGCCGTCGTGCTGCTGATCGCGTTCGTCGCGATTGAGCGCCGCGCAGTCCAGCCCATCCTCCCATTCCGGCTCTTCGACGATCGGCGCCGAGCCGTGGCGTTCGTCAACCAGTTGCTGGTTCCAGCCACCCTGTTTGGCGTCTTCTTCTTTCTCACGCAGTACCTGCAGATCGTGCTGGGAATGAGTGCCATCCAGTCCGGGTTCGCCTTTCTCCCGTTCTCGGCAACCATCGTCGCCGGGTCCCGGCTCGTGCCACGGGCAGTCGGACGGTTTGGACCTCGCGCCGTCATGATCTACGGCGGGCTCGCAGTTGCTGCCGGTCTCATCCTGATGTCGCGCCTCGATGAAACAGCGTCCTACTTCTCGTTGGTGCTCGTCGCCATGCTGGTCATGGCCTCGGGCGCGGTGGCGAGCTTCGTGTCGCTCAGCCTGGCGGTCATGGGCCACATCTCACCTGCCGACTCGGGCCCCGCCAGCGGCCTGATGCAGACGAACCAGCAAATTGGCGGCGCCATTGGCCTGGCGGTGCTGGTGACCGTCTTTGGCACGGTGCGGTCGAACGCTCTCGCCGATGGCAGTGGGCCGATTGAAGCAATGGTGTCCGGTATGCAGCGCGGATTCCTGGTGGCCGCGACGATCGCCCTGCTCGTTACCGTCATCGCCGCCGTGGGGTATCGCCACGCGCCGCGCCGTCGTTGATTCCAACCTTGCAGCATGGCGCGACAGAGAGGCAGGGCATCAATGCTCTGCCTCTCTGTCTGTGCGCTCAATCGTTTGTCGGAGTGTCTTCGTGCCGCCGGAAGAGAAGCGACACGTTGTGCCCCCCGAACCCCATTGAGTTGGACATCACCACCGACACGTTGCGCTTTCGGGATTCTCCCGGGATGTAGTCAAGGTCGCAGGCTGGATCCGGCGTCGTCAGATTCAACGTCATTGGCAGCACCCCGGATTCCAGCGTCTGCAGCGAGATGACCGCCTCCAGGGCCCCAGCCGCACCGAGCAGGTGACCGGTCCGTGACTTGGTCGACGAGATCGCCAGCCCATCGGCGGCCTCACCAAATGCCGCCCGAATCGCCCGTGTCTCGTACGCGTCGTTCATGGCGGTCCCGGTACCATGCGCGTTCAGGTAGCCCACTTCACTCGCCGCGATCCCGGCGTCCGTCAGCGCCTCTGCCATCGCTCGCTCGATCCCCTCGCCCTCTGGCGCGAGCTGCACGACGTGATACGCATCCGCCGTCGATCCATACCCGGCCAACTCGGCGATGATCGACGCCCCACGTGCGAGTGCCGCGCTGCGTTCCTCCAGCACCAGCATCGCTGCGCCCTCACCAAGCGCGCACCCGTCTCGATCCAGGTCAAACGGCCTGACCGCGCCTCCGGGATCGTCGTTGTTCTCCGACAGCGATTGCATGGCCGAAAACCCGGCCAGGATCAGCGGATTGATCGGGGCTTCGGCACCACCGGCGATGATCGCATCGGCGCGGCCGTCCTCAATCATCCGCATCCCCTCCCCGATCGCATTCGCACCGCTGGCAAACGCCGAAACGTAGGCAAAGTTCGGTCCCTTCGCGCCAAGGTCGATGGCGATCACACCTGGGGCCATGTTCGGGATCGACATCGGCACCGCAAATGGGCCGATGCGCTTCGGACCGCGGTCGAGCAGCGTCCCCACCGCCTGTGTGAAGGTGTCGACACCCCCAAACGCCGAACCAGTCAACACTCCAACCCGGTCCGGGTTGCAGGCCACGTCGAGTCCCGACATCGCCACCGCCTCGCGCGCGGCGACCGCGGCAAACTGGGTGAATCGATCCATCCGCCGGCATTGTTTGCGGTCGAGCCAGTCACTCGGCACGAAGTCCGGGACCTCGGCGGCAAACCGGGTCGCCTGGTCGGAAGCATCGAAGCGGGTAATCGTGCGCAGCCCCGAGCGTTCGTCGGCGATGCCCTGCCGCAATGCTTCGCGGCCGATGCCAAAGGCCGACACCGCTCCATAACCCGTAACGACGACTCGTCGCCGTGAGCCCTCATCCGCGTCGTTGGTTGTCTCACTCATCGAGCGCGGTCCGCTGCACCGAGAATCAGCGAGACGTTATGTCCCCCGAAGCCCATCGAGTTCGACATCGCCAGGTTGATGATCCCTGGTCGCGCCTGGTTCGGAATCGTGTCCAGCGCACAGTCGGGATCGGGCGTGACCTGGTTGATGGTCGGCGGAAGAAGTCCCGCTTCCATGGCCGAGATCGTGATCAGCGCCTCGAGTGATCCGGCCGCGCCCAGCAGGTGCCCGGTCATCGACTTGGTGGAGGAGATCGGCACGGAACTCGCTCGCTCGCCGAATACGCGCTGCACCGCCTGGGTCTCTAGTTTTTCGTTGAGTTGGGTCGAGGTGCCGTGGGCGTTGATGTAATCGATCTCGTCAGCCGTGATTCCGGCGTCATCCAGTGCCATCTGCATCGCCCTGGCTGCTCCTTCGCCGCCCGGCGCCGGTTGCACCATGTGATTGGCGTCGTCGGTCGTGCCGTACCCCAGCACCTCTGCCAGGATCGTCGCGCCCCGGGCGATGGCGTGCTCACGCTCCTCGAGCACCAGCACCGCCGCCCCCTCCGCCAGCACGAAGCCGTCGCGGTCGAGGTCGAATGGCCGGCTCGCTCCCTCCGGATCATCGTTGCGGGTCGAGAGCGCACCCATTGCATTGAATCCGGCGATGCCCATGCGGGTCACCGCTGCCTCGCCGCCGCCCGCAATCATCACGACAGCCCGCCCATCGCGAATCATGAGGGTGGCCTCGCCGATCGCGTGAGCCGAACTCGCGCACGCCGAGACGGTCCCAAAGTTCGGGCCCTTCGCCCCAATATCGATCGAGACGGTTCCGCTTGCCATGTTCGGCAACATCATGGGCACGAAGAACGGCGATATCCGCTTCGGACCTTGTGTCAGCAACGTTTCGGTGCCGGCTTCGAACGTCTCCATGCCGCCCATTCCGGTGCCGACCAGGACCCCAACCCTGGTCGCCTCGGCAGGGATGTCGAGCCCCGACTGGCCGACCGCTTCCCGTGTCGCTGCCACCGCCAGCTGGGTGTAGCGATCCATGCGTCGGCTTTCCTTCCGGCCAATCGAGACGGCTGGATCGAAGCCCTTCACCTCTCCGGCGAACGTGGTTTCAAATCCTTCGGTATCGAAGCGCGTGATCGGCGCAATCCCGGATCGACCTGCCGCGATCGCCGCCCAGATCTCGGAAGCGTTATTGCCGACGGAGCAGAGTCCGCCCATTCCCGTCACCACAACCCGGCGGGGCTGGTCGGTAGTCGATGTCGATTGGGTCATCAGGAGATTCTCCGATAGAACGGCCCCGCGTAGGTACGAGGTCAGGCAGGGCACTGCAGGGATTTCGCGCAAGCAGCTGCAGTGTACATGAGCTTTCCACCCTGGCGGAGTCCGGCCCGGAACTTCAGCGGCGATGGTCCGGCTACACCCATCCGATCCGCTTCCGATGACCAGCGGCATATCCTCCTCGCGACGATGTCACACCTTGTCGTCGCCGACGGTCGGGTTCCGGTGAAATTGGTCGATATGTCACTCCGCAGGAAGGCGGATCTGCCTCTGGGCGAGATCGTTCCGGAATCGTCCTTGTCTGGTTGAACCCTCCCCCGCGATCATGCTAACCTCACGGCTCGGCTGGGCCGGCGGTGACCTTGGCACTTGATGTGGTCTTGAGCCAACTCTTCTGGAACCGGGAGCTGCTCGATGGCGGGACGTGTCCTGCCATGGTCCGCGGCACCCACCTGCAATAGCAGGTTCAAGGTTCCCCATCGTGCCTGGCACCGCCTGGTCTGGCCTTCCCTCGTGACAACACACGCCACGGATGTCTTCCATGATTCACGTCCTGCTTGGCCCCGACCATTCGATGGTAAAGGCTGCCGCTCGGCAGCGAGCACGGTCCAGCGACCCCAACGGGGACGAGACAGTGACCCTCGATGGCACGGCCAGCACATTGCAGGACGTCCTGATGGCTGTCGCCAGCATCGGATTCTTCTCCGCTGGGCGCACCGTCATCGTCGAGAACCTGATCCAGAAGCACGGCAAGCTCGGCGCCGCCGACTGGTCCACCCTCCTGAATGGTGTCCCGTCCGGATCAACCCTGATTCTGGCGGATTCTTCGGTACTATCCCTGCCCGCCGCCGTGAAGAAGTCCCTGCCCGCCGATGCCGAGGTCTTTGTTGGCGACCCGCCCCGCGGACGCGATCTGGTCGAATGGATCGTCGCTCGGGCCCGGGCGAGCGGTGGAAAACTTGACCGTGGAATTGCACAGAAGCTGGCCCAAACGCTCTATCCGGCCTCCTGGGGACAAAAGGCGCGCAACGCAGCCTTCGACCGCCCGCCCGACATGGAGGCTCTCGGGAACGAGGTCGACAAGCTCGTCACGGCTTCTCTGCCCGGTGAGGTGAGCGAGTGGCACATTCAGCGCCTGATCGCGGCCGGTGACAACGATCAGGTGTTCAATTTCATCGATGCCGCCAGCGCCGGCAACCTGCGCCAGGCGACCGTTGAACTGGATAAACTGCTGGCCGCCGGCGAGGACCCATACAAACTCATGGCGCAACTCGCCAGTTCCGTGGAGTTGGCCGCCGTGATGTCGCAGGCGGATCGACGCGATCCGGTTGACGTCGGGAAAGACTTGAAACTGCCGAATGCCAACCGCATGACATCCATTGCCCGTACGGTGCGCAACCAGCCTCGGGGCTTCGCCCCACATGTGGCGCGCGTGCTGGAAGACGTTGATCGGCAGATGAAAACCGGAGAACTCCGTAACCCCGTCGACGCTCTTTACACGGCCCTCGCCCGCATCGCCGCTCTGCGCGTCTAGCCGACCTAAACCGTCCGTGCCTCGTATGTCTCCAGCGTGACTGGCATGCCTTGTCGCACCGTATTCTGGATTTCGGCAACCCGGTCGGTGTGCAGGATCAGGTCAGTCAGTTCGGCTTCCGACGAATGGCCCTCAACCCGCACCTGGTACCCGATACGCTGTGCCGGCTCTCCCCGTCCACCAAACTCCCCCTCGACCGTAACCTCAACGCTCGTCACGTCGAGTTCCATCAGCTTGGCTTCTCGAAAGATGTCATTGCCGTAGCAGGTTGCCAGGGCCAGGAACAGCAGCTCTCCACCGTTGACACCCGACCCTGCCGATTCCAACCGGGCGGGAATGGTGAGCGACGTCGTCCGCCCATCGGTCTCTACCTGTGCATCGTGCTGCCCCATCGCTGTGCGGATGGTTGCGCTGATCAGCATTTCTCACCTCCTGAAGCATGCGAGGATTGGGGATGTTCATCGGCGCCTGCCACGTCATGATTTCCGGGTCGCTGTAGCTGAATGAACCGACTATACCGGAGGGTAGTCGCTGACACACGCTTCTGCTCCAGATCCGGACGCTTCCGCTCCTGACATGGCGGGTGGTGATTCATGTCTTGCAACGGAAAGAGACCCCACCTCCGGCCCAGTATCCGTGTGATGTATTGTGCAATTATGTCAATATTTTGAAAGGGTATCGAATGCTTTTCACCATTCCATCAAGGGCGTTGTGGGTGCCGATGAAGAACACTCGAAGGCGCCACTGCTGGCCTGCGCTCAGCCAATCCGGCACCTGAATGCTCAGTAACCGGGGTCAGGCGCGGAACTCAGCAACGCCGCCTCTGATCTCTTGAGATCGGAAGCGGCGTACTGAAGTTTTATGCCGAGAGTGGCGAAGGAGGTTACGCTCCGAGAGCGTTGAACTTCTTCAGCAGCCGGGACTTGCGGCGAGCGGCGTTGTTCGGGTGAATCACACCCTTCGACGCGACGCGGTCGAGCTGGCTCGTCGCGGCGAGCACTGCAGCCTGGGCCGCTTCCTTGTCACCGGTGGCGATCGCCAGTTCGGCCTTCTTGACGAAAGTGCGGGCAGCCGAGCGGAACGGGCGGTTACGCAGTCGGCGGCGCTCGGAAACGCGGATTCGCTTCTCAGCAGACTTGCTGTTGGCCAAGGGAAACCTCTTCTCGTGTCGTCTGGGGCCACACGGGGCATCGACGAAAGTTACTACGGCAAACACAACAGTACCGCCCCGTGGGCGGAAAACCACAGAAGTGTACCACCCTCGCACCCTCTGTGCACCCCGGTCGAACCGCCTCCAACGCAGCAAGATGCAAGGCGCCGTTGGGTGCCCAACAGTGCTTGCCACACGCTGCGGCAGACGCTCTTTCCAAACCCGGTTCGAGCAGCCATTCTCCTGCGGACATGCGCGACAAAAACGCAAACATCTCGCAGGTGACCATCCGTATCGGTCAGACAATGTGACCCGCTGAATATGGTGTAGCCCCGATTGCACCAACGTTTCCCAGCACGTCATGTTCGGGGCCCGGTCGAATCATCTCCAG